>JAUWMK010000105.1 GCA_030613185.1 Promethearchaeum sp. | reverse complement strand
TGGATGTGAATTTGGAGGGTGTTTTTTTCCAGACTTTGATCGCTTTAAAAAATGATTTAAAATTTCGATCCACTTGTTTGAGAACCTGTTGAGGGGGATGTGATCCACACATCTTTTGAAGAGATTGGTAGGCTTCATGGTTTTTAAGTATTTTCCACAATTTATTATATCGAATCCATTTTCCCTCTTCAAAAAAACGTTGTCGTATGGTATAGGTAGCAACATTGAATAAATTCTTGGAACGAAAAGTAATCTCATTCAACAAAAGAGATCGATTCATCTGAATTTGGCTAACAAGTTGCATAGTATTGTATTAAAATTTCATATATTTAAAGATGACACTGCCTAAGTTTAGTAGAATATGATCTCAGAAAAAATCATAGGATACCAAAAATTTTTCTTTGATATTTCACAACGAAAACTAAATGATATGAAAGTATGAATTCAGAATGCGAGCCAAAATCTAATAAATAATGCCTATTTTATATAATGTGCAAAAATATTTATCCAATACCGCCCTTCCTCGAAATTCATCCCCTACCTAAAGGAAGGGGTATTCTTTCGATTAAAAGATAAACTCACGACCATAGGGATAATCGATGACTCGGCTAAATTACTTACGTTTTGCGAAAAATTTCACTCTTAATAATTTTAGCTACAATTATCTTTATTCTCCACTTAATGCTCAGATCGAATTGACATTGCGTTGTAATGCCAGATGTGTTTTTTGTTCTATATGGAAGCCGGATTTCCAAAGCGAGCTTGATAAAGAGATGAAGACTGATGAAATCAAGCATATTATTGATGAATTACATGATCTTGGTGTTCAAGTTGTAAATTTCACTGGTGGCGAACCAACTCTAAGGAAAGATCTGCCCGAACTGATATCTTATACCTCCAAAAAGAAAATGATGCCAACATTGGCTACAAATGGCTATTTATTGTATGATTTAATTAAATCGGGAAAATTGAATGATTTAGAATTTGTAATGATTTCATTGGATTGGCCTACAGCAGAAAAACATGATAAATATCGAGGAATAAAGATTTTTGATCGTGCAATAAAAGCAATCAAGGCCGTTGTATTGGAAAGAAAAACAGCATTAATATCAATGGTGGTAACGAAAGAAAATATTAAGCATATGGAAGAAATGTGTAAAATGGCATATGATTTAGGAGCAATGATTGAAATACTTCCTTGCGAGGATATCATAAGGGAACAAGATTCTGCTCACATCGTTGAGGCAATTGACGATTTTTTACCAGATATCCATCATTATTGCGCAGAAATAAGACGTCTTGTAAAGATATATCCTAATATTATTACTGATGTGATCACTGCGGATATAATTGAGGCGGGTGGTTTTGGAAATCAAGATTTACTCCATTGTGTTACTGCTCAAGCATTTATTGTCATAAATTATAAAGGGGAAGTTGTTTTTCCGTGTAAAATTCACCCGATTTTAAAAGTTGATGTAAGAAAACATTCTTTAAAAGATGTATATTATTCTTATGAAGCAAAAAAAATCATGGAAATGAAGGATTCATTTCCCTTTTGCAAGGGATGCAGATTGGGATGTGCAATTGCAACATCAATGCCTGCAAGATGGGTAACCCTTTATGAGAAGTATATTAAAGCTTTTTTCAATGGAAATTTGTTTTAAAAAAAAATCAAAAATCATTCAGTTATTAGTCAAAATTATTACTTTTTAATTGTTGTTTCCATTTCTTATTGGAATTAATTGAATTATAATCATCATTCTCGTCATTAGGCTCTTCACTAGCATAAATTATATTTGATTTTAATACTTTGGCTTGATCTATGATAGTTTCCTTTTTCTCAATTTTTTCTGGGTTCAATTTTTTCATGACTAATTTTACCAACATAATTAATAATGATATACTCAAAGATAATGTAATATATAATCCTGCATAACCATCTCCAAAAAGAACTTTAAAAGGTAATAAACCATTTTTATAATCAGAGTAAATCCAGCCTAATAATGCCCAAAATCCTAAAAATAGTACTGATCTTATGAGCATTGGAATCATTTGTTTCTTTGACATGTCTTTCATTACAAGCATCATTTCTGCATTCAGTTGTTCCATTTGTTGCATGTCTCCTTTTGCATATTTCATACGATCTTGTAGATCTTTAATATCGGTTTGCATTTTCATTTGTGATTCTGGAGATAATGCGTATTTTTTCTGGGACCATTGAGATATAATAACAATTACAACGGTCATTAACGAAATTTGCCAAATTGCATCGGTTTTGGATATTTCAAATAATAACATAAAAACTCAAGTGGGAAAATTAATATTCGGATTTTAATTTTTTGTTTTTTTAATATTATCTAAAATTGTCATTAAGCAATAATATCTAATAGAAACTTATTTTTCTCATTTGATTCTTAACTGTGAAATTTAAAAAAATGAAAAAAAATTAAAGGTTGATCATGTTAATGTATTTAATTAATGGAATCAACCGCTCCATCTTCTAACTTCGATGAAAACAATTCTAACATCTCGCGCCAAGCATTTTTCTATTTCTTATTTGCAATAATGATGATTGGATTGAACATTCTAATCCAAAATATCCATTCTTGGTGGATTATTCCTTTGTTAGAAGATAATTTCAGTGATCTAAATTTAATTAAAAATTTCTATTTGTCTACAAACCCGTATAATATGCCAGAATTAATAGGTTCTGCTATTGCGGTCGTAATAACATATATTATTAAATTTTTGCTTGATAAATTTATTGTTTTTAAGAAAGAGCATACATCCTTTGAAAAAACAGGTAAAGAATTTTTATGCTATTTTGGTTTCGCAATACTAACAACTTTAGAGAATATTGGGATTCAATTTATTTTGGGGATTATTTTTGGAGGTTCAATGACATACCGGATTATAATTGCATTAATTTGCGGGTACTGCACAAAATTCTTCTTAGATAGAAAATACTGTTTCAAAATTAAATAATTATAAAAGAAATATATGAAAAAGATTTTAAAAAAAAGACTTTTTATCTCAAAGTTTTATGATTTAACAATACGCCCGTGTTCCATCTCAACTAAACGGGTACCGTATTTAACCAAATTTTTATCATGGGTTACAATAATTGTTGTGGTTCCCATTTCTTTATTCAGAGATTTTAATAATTCCATAACTCGAGTTGCTGCTGATTGATGCAAATTTCCGGTTGGTTCATCCGCAAAGAGTATACGTGGTTTATGAATTATCGCTCTTGCAATTGCAACTCTTTGTTTTTCTCCACCTGATAGTTCTTTGGGATGATTATTCATTCTTTCATGAGCATCCACTTTTGCTAACGCAGACATTGCCCTATTGTTAATTTCCTTTGTTCTTAAAGGTCCAGGCCAAAGAACTGCTTCAACATTTTCAAGTGCTGTAAGATTTTCTACTAAATTGAAATCTTGAAATACAAAACCAATTTTTCGTCTTCGAATATCACTTAATCTTTCTTCAGATGCCCGATCAATACGGTCCCCATCTAAAATAACTGTTCCGTCATCAGGTAGATCCAATCCACTCATAACATTTAATAAAGTGGTTTTACCGCATCCTGTTGGACCCATTAAAACAACAAATTCACCTGCATTGATTTTTAAATTAATGTCTACTAACGCCCGGATAATATTTCCTCTTAAACGAAATTCTTTCTGGACATTTTCCAATTTAATCATTACTTCTGGCATATTCATAATCTCCTTTTATTATTTTAACACCCTCAACGCCACTATTGGCCTAAGTTTTAATATTTTGCTATACATCACTAAGATTCCAAGAATTTGTGAAGTTAAAAACATTGCTAATGTTGCAAGAACTGGCCAAATATTAAGTATGGGGGTTGTTTTCTCAAGATATGTTGCTGCTGATATCTTTCCTGCTAAACTCTGTTGTTGATAAAAATAAGTCGCACCCGCTGTCAAGTGAATTAAAGTTTCGGCCATAATCATGAAAGCAATAAAAGTTACCCAAGTTAATTCACCAATTATAATTGTTCTAATATTAGAATTCTTATACCCAATGCACTTAAGAGTTGCAATTTCATTTTTTCTGTAATTAATAACAATCCAAGCATACAATATGGATAGTATTAACGTGGAAACGATTGATACAACCAATAGTAAGACATCTGGTTCACCATAAAGAAAATCTTGAAAATTCCATGTCATCCATCCCATAAGTACAGTATACATTAATGTAAAAGCTATGAATCTTCTCCGAGATCTCATTGCAAGCTTTATACTTTTATTCCATAATCTTAATCCCATATGTTACACCATTTTTTATATTTATAAATGAAATGTTAGATCTCCTTTTTAATTTTGTGCATATTAATGAGTAGTTTTTTTTATAATGAAATTTTAAAATTCTTATGGATTGTGAAAAAATGATTTTTGATTTGCTCGATTCAGAACCAGCAATTTTCGGAGGAGCGATAATCGATAGTAGCGGAAAATTAATTTTCCAAACAGAAAATTGGGATATTTCTCAAGATTTAGATCAACTCAATTCAGCAATTGCAGAATGTCAAAAACCAGATGGGAAAAACCCTGGATCAATATCACTCATGAAATTGACCTACATGGTGATAGAATTTATTCCAGAAAGAATTATTGCCACAAATGTTATGAAAAAAGGGCATATTATAATCGCACCAAGTAAAAAAGCAACTTTGGTAACTTTCATTGACCCAACCAAAGGCCCACGCGATGTACTATTTGTAATTCAAAATTTTGCGCGAAAATTATAATATCCCATTGTTTCTTTTTTCCATTTAATTATTTATTCGTTCCTTAAGTGATGAAAGGTTGAATGATCTTAAACACCACAATAAATATCACAAGTAAAGGTATTATTATTAAGAGAAAGCGTAATTGTTGTCTCCAAGACCATCGATTAAGTGAGCCTAAGAATGATTCAAGATTACGCTGCCTGCGGATTGATCTCGTCCAATTTTTCCTAGTTTTACGCATGGAATTTTGAAGTTTTTCTCTATTATATTCAGATTTATTCTCCAAATTTCTCTCCATATGCTCATATCTTTGATTTAATACTTCATCCTGTTTTTTATAATGAAGATTCATCCTTTGCCTTTTTCTCTCCCAGCGATCAATAATTCTTTGTTGTCTATTTTTTTGGCGTTCGATTATTTTTTTTTTATCACTTTTTTTCCCATTTAAACGTTCCATTCTTATTTGTTGGCGTAATTTTTGTCTATCTAAAGATTCATTTATCATTTTATCAATAGAAGTATTCCATTCATCCTGAATTTTTACAAAGGAGTCTTGAGTTTTTTTGAAAAACTTAGTTAAACCAGGTAATAGTTCTGGTTTTGTTTGATCTCCATTAAGATTTTCATTTTTACTTTGCTTATTATAATATTCATCCATCTCTTTATCAATTTCGTCGAAATTCTCATTCATATCCTTATTTATATTGTCAAGTTTTTTTTTATTCATGCCTTTCATCAACCCTTTTAGCTATTATCCTTTTATTCGCTTTAAAATAAATTTTGTGTTAATTCTATTAGGTCTACTCCGATTAATTGGAAGATCCAGAGGAGAAATGCGAGAAAAGCAACAATTAAAGTAACTTCTAAGAGAAAGGTCAAATATCCTTTCCACCATAATCGATTTTGAAATTTCATAAAACGCTGCGTTTTTCGTCGTTGCATTCTTACGAATCTATTCCAATTCTCTTTGCGCATCTGTTGTTTTTCTGCAGTTGTTTTTTTGAATGATTCTTTACGCTTTTGACTGAAATTAGCTCTCTGTTCCCTTTTTTCTTTAGCAATAAATTGTCGATTTTCTTGTTGTTCCTTGGAATAATTTTTTTGGATGTTTTTTTTTTGTTCAAGAAAGTCTCTTCTATTGGCTTGGCCTTCCTCAGACAGTTCAAATTTTTCCAATCTATGTTTTTTAATCATCTGTTTTCGTTGATCTTTTAAATCTTGACGTTTTTCCCACCGTTTTAATCTTCTAAATTCTCGTTTTTCTTTAGGTGTTAACGGTTGATCGTCAGAAATTCCCGCTTCTAATTCTTTTAATTTGTTATTAAAGGCTTTCTTTTGGTTAGAAAAGAAAGTGTTAACTAACCCTTTGTTGATTCTTTCACCTAGAATTATCTTTCTTCTTCTTTCTTTTCGCTTTTCAATATTTTTTCGATTTAATTCTTTCCAATTCGATTCCCATTTGTTGATTACATTTCGTGTATTACCAACAAAGTTTTCCCAATTTTCTTGCGCCCTTATTGTTTTTGGAGATTCTTTATTTTCATTTTCTGTTTCGATTGAATTAAATTTCTCTTTTAATATCTTAGAATCCTCCAATAATTCATCTTGCAATTTAGATATCTCATCTTTTTTCTTATTCTTCTTATCATCTGGGAAAGGTGTCATTTTATTTGCTCTCTTAAGATAAATGAAAAAAGAAGTATAAATGTTTATGTAAAATCTTCTTTTTGACTTCACATACTCTTAGTTGATTTCTGTTTTATCATAAATCCAGAATTTTTTTGCTTAATTCAGGATAATCTTTTTCCAAAATCTTTGCGTACAATAAAAGTTCTTGTTCAGTATCAAAATTCTGAGTTATATTATGTTTATGCATGAATTCTATGAGGTCCCATAAATTAACATGCGTTAAATTGGCCACATATTCCATAGTTTCTCCTCTTTTATATAGATCAACAGCTGTCCAGAGCTTTTCCTCTTCAAGTCCTCTCTGAATTAATTCACGTAAAATTTGCGAACGATCAACTCCTTTTATTTTCGCAAGATGATCTAATTCTTTTACAATATCTTTTTTTGATCTAACTGTTAGATTTATCATTTTTTATCACATCCTTTATTTTTTTTAAAAAATAGATTTGTTCCATTGATGCACTTGTAATTTTTCCCCATTGTTTAATTCTTTTATCAAATTCTGTGTCATTCCATTTTTTAGAAATATAAGCCTTCAAAAATATTAGAGGTAGGTTTAATACTTGGACACCAATTTTTGAACCAAATAACAGAGCTTTTTTATCATCAATAAGTGCTTGAACTTTCTCATCTAAAGCTTCAATAATTGTCTCAGTTTCACCTTTTCCTAAATGAAATTCGATCATTTTATCCGGTGGAGGAATAATTTGAATTATTTTTTCTTTAATCTTTTTCTCAATAATAAATGCATCTGGTTTACCACGAATTTTTCCTTTTATCACTACTTCATCATAAACAGCATCAAGTATACCTATAATACCAAAGATTTCAATAATTGTATCCCAAAGGTCAAGTTTACTTATATAAATCAATGAACACGAATCAATTTTGATCACATATTATATGCGCAATCAAAATGATTTAAATGTATTGCAAAAAAAAAAAATCGATTAACGATTCTTTTTCGGGGGAGCAATTACACATCCACAACACATTACAATAATTCCAGGAATTAAAAGCCATAAACTTACATTGGTAATCGTGTTTACCAAAAATCTGTTTGGATTTTCATATATACGAACTTCAACAATTACACTTGAAACATCAGTTAAACTAATGATTGTGAAATTGAAATGAAGATCTTTATTTTCTGTAAAATCTTCTTCTAATATCCATTTATCAAAGGAAATTAAGGCAGTTCCATTAAAATTAGACCTTGTTTTTGTTTCAACTTTTGAATAATCCCCTGTAACAACCATATTGACAGTAATTTGGCCTGTTTGATCATCACTTTGCGGTCCAACAGCTTTAATTGAAATTTTAATATCATAGTTATTTCCCGCTTTCATTATTCCCGATGCGTCTAGTTCTTCAGTGCCATTCTCTGCAAGTGGGCTGAATGCAAGAGATCCAGGGCTATTCGCCACATAGGACTTTTCATATATACTATTTGCGATAAGTAACCCTGCAATAGATGGAATACATAGAATTAAACCTATAAATATAATACATCCACCACAAAATCGTCGAGATTGAGTAATTGGATTACCAAACCCGCTTATATTTTTCAAAAATGACATGTTATTTTTACTTTCAATTTGCAACCTTTAAGCTTTTTTGAATCGAATTTTCAAATTAAGAGAAAAAAATAATACAATGAATCAAAGTACAAGAAAAGTATTCAATCTACTGGTTTTTAAATAATACTTTACGTTTTTCTAAGAACGCTCCCATACCTTCTTCTTGGTCTTTTGTGCTGAAACATTTCCCGAAGTATTCATTTTCAATTTTCACAGCATTTTCAATATCGGTTTGTATCCCTTCATTGATTGCCTTTTTTGCATATTTCATAGCAATAGGTGCCATTTTCGCAAAATTTTGAGCCATAGCTTTCGCTGTATCCATCAATTCTTCGGATGGAACAACTTTATTAACCAAACCTATTTTCTCTGCTTCGATTGCACCAAAAATCCGTCCACTGTAAATCAATTCCTTTGCAATCCGCACTCCTACAATTCTTGGAAGTCTTTGAGTTCCTCCAAATCCAGGAGTAACGCCTAAACCAATTTCTGGTTGACCGAATTTTGCTTTTTCACTTGCTATGACAATATCACAAGAAAGCATTAGTTCATTCCCTCCTCCAAGGGCATATCCGTTTACTGCTGCAATGATTGGAATATCCATCAATTCAATTTTACGGAATAGGGCCGAACCTTGAACCCCATAAGCTTTTCCTTTTTCATAATTCATGGGTTTCATGGTAGCGATATCGGCACCAGCTATAAATCCTTTTCCTGCTCCGGTAATGATCAGCGCTCTTACATTTTCATCTGCTGCAACTAAATCTAATGTTGCATCGATTTCTTCCATTAATTGGATGTTAAGGGCGTTCAATGCTTTAGGTCGGTTAATTGTTAAGATACCAACATTAGCATCCTTTTCAAATATCACAAATTCACAGTTCATGAGAGATAATAGGAAAACAAAATAAAAAAACATACTAATACTAAAAAATATGAAATTATGATAAATCAGATAGTGTTAATCTGATTCGTCTGAATGTTTCTTCAATTTTTTCCAATGGAATTGAGCAAAAAGCTACACGAATACCATTGATTTCTTCTTTTTCACTCACAATTGGAAACGTCCCAACCTTATATTTTAGTAGAAGATGATCTGCAAATTTATCTGCTTGAATTTTATCGATATTTAAGAACACAAAAAATCCACCTCCAGCAGGATCCATGGTAATTCCTTCTGTTTTATATTTCTCAAATGCATTAATTGATGCAAAATAGCGCTTTTTCAATATTTCATATATCTTATTTCTACTCTCTTGCATTTTTTCAAATCCAAGATTCATAATTTCAATCAATACTTCTTGGTAAAAGTGATTTGAATTACTGATTGTTGATCGAATCATTCCTTGTATTTTGTTTTCCCATTCTTGAAGGAAAATTTCTTTCTCAGAAGAGGATAACCAAGAAGAGTTGATCCCAAGAGTGATTGCTCCGGTTCTTCCACCGTACATTAAAAATTCTTTCGAGGCTCCATCAAGTTTTATTGGAATTAAATTTGGATGCAAATCAATTAATTCATAAAAGATTGATGTTCCCACTCGATGATCTGAATAACTATAACCCTCATATGCATCATCACAGAAGATAATAACCGGTTTATTAGAAGAATCGCAAAAGTTTTTTAACGAATTCAAAATATCTTGTATTTCGTTCTTTGTCGGGCAATACCCGGTTGGATTATTTGGAAAATTAAGAATTAAAACAATTTTATCTTGAACTTTGCTTATTTGCAACATAAGTTCTGAAATACCTTCTATATTTAACTTATCATCTTTAAAAAACTGAAAGGTTTCAATTTCTAATTCATTTTGTAGGTGTAACACACTATTATAATTTCCCCATCTCTTATTTGGACAAATTATTTTTTCTCCAGGGTTTAAGAAAAATCTGCTGACTAAAAAGATGGAATTCGTGATTCCATTGCAAATTGCTGGTTTTGTGATCTTTCCAGAAACATTTATTGTTCCAGACGGTAAATTGATTGCATTCTTTCCTTTGTATATTATCCATTTTTCCCAAAGATCACGAAATTTTGGGATTCCAGCAATCGGAGCATAGGATGCGAATTTTTCAGGAGGTAAATTTATATATTGCTTGAGTTCTGGGAGATAATACGTAAGAAGTTTTTCCCTTCCACCATCAATGATATCAGTTTCAAAACCAACAGCAGTTCCTATTGTTGCATTAATTTTTGCTTCTTTCTTTGCCCTATTTGACCAATAAAATATCCCATTTGGTTGATAAATCCTTTTACCTATGGAGGAAAGAGCTTGAAACACCGGTGTTTTTTTTAAAGCCTCGAATTCCATTTTTAAAATCTAGTATGAAACGGATTTCTTCAAAATTAAAGTTTTTATATATTTATTTTCGCTTATTCTTGATGATAATTAACCATTTTACGTAAAAATTAAACACAAGTTTTTTAATAATATAGAGATAAGAAAATATTACTACACCTAAGGAGTGTATTAAAAATATGTCAGAACGACCAGCAGAGTATTTTGAACAATTTAAGGGGTACAAATTCCCTGTTTCAAAGTATCGAATCAAAGGAAAGAAGTTATCAGCATTTGCCGCAGCGATCGGCGATAAAAACCCCAAATATTATGTTCCCGATCCAGAAGATCCAAATGAAAAAGCAGATTACTCCGGGATTGTAGCACATCCCGCTTATGCTGCTTGTTATACCATCCCAAAATTATTAGAAGCTCTTCCTGATATAAAAGGTTCAGATGGAGAGCCGATGTTAAGAAATATTGGTAAATTACTCCATGCAGCTCAAGAATATGATTTTTCAGGTTGTGATCCTTTAACTCCTGCTACAAAAAAGGTTTTTAGTGAAGCAGAATTTTCTAAATTCTGGATTAAAAGCAATATACTTTGGGGAGAAGCTATCGTAGTTTCAACAAACGAGGAAAAAACAAAAACATTCTGTAAAACAATTATAAGAGTTGGAATTCGGAAAGGAGGCTATTAAAATGGAAGTAGGTCAAACTTTTACTCAAATTGATGGACCCGTCACCAGGGAAAACATTAAAGCATACGCAAAAGCCAGTGGAGATAGAAATCCAATTCATTTAGATGAAGAATTTGCCGTACAGGTAGGCTTGAAAGGTGTAATTGTCCATGGGATGTTATATTTTGGATATATATCTAGAATGATGGGTGATGTTGCTAGCAAGAATAACGCGAAATTCATTAATTTAGGTGGAGAATTACGAGGAATGCTTCGTCCTGGAGATACAGTAGTTACAACAGCCAAAGTTACTGGGATCGTAGGCAATCAAGTTTCTTTCGAAATAATTCAAAATTCAAAAATGCCTCTTAAAATTGAAAAAGATGGCGCTGTTATCAAGACTTTTGAAGGCGAGGATAAAGCATGGGTTAAGGAAAAAGAAGTCTCCGGAATTAAAACCGAAGAAACTGATGAAGGTACTTTCACATTCCGGGAATGGTTGACTGTTAAAGGTCACGCTAAAATTGAATTACTTTAAGCAAATTCAGTTTTTTTTATTTTTTATTTATTTTTTTAACACAATTTTTTAAATATTATCCGATTCTGGGAAAAAATGGAATTCATGCAAAAAATTGGCCTCGCGATATTTTAATATGGTAACTTTTCATGTATATTTTGAAGTTCAATTATAGGTGAAAAAAAATTACAATATTTTGTAGTCAATGTGGTTCGGAGATAGAAGATAACGCTAAATTCTGTAATTATTGTGGGAATACTATAGCGTCTCAACCTGCTCCGGAAAATAAGTCGATACCAAAGCAACGAGCATACACACAGACCCATTATGCTCAGCCTCCTCAATCAACAATGTCCCAAACCACACCCCATCCTGCTCATCCTCAATATGAGAAAAATCGGATAGTAGCAGGAATACTCGGAATAATACTTGGAACATTCGGAATCCACAAGTTCTATCTGGGGAAAATGGGAAATGGGGTAATGTATCTTTGCTTTTTTTGGACTGGAATTCCATCTCTCCTGGGATTAGTCGAAGGTATCATGTATTTGGTTGAATCGGATAAGGCATTCCAAGAAAGAGTTCGGTTTATGTAGAAAATTTAGATCTTTGAATAATTAGATGATGAATCTTATTTTTTTATTTCATTTCTTTTTTTTTAGCAACACATAGCAAGCTATCACTTGTTTTTGGCTGTAATGGCGCTTTTGAGTAGTGCTCCCAAAATATTATGTCGGAAAACTCATTTTTTTGTAGAATTTTCTCAAGATCTTTTGTTGAAATGAGTTGCCAAACACTGGACTTTACTTGGTGCTCATAATTCTTATCTTCGAGTTTTTTAATAAAGGAGATGAATTCAACTTTTAAAATATTTTGTTCCAAATCTGGCTCAAAACGCTTCATAGTAAAGACTTCATTGTTATCGGATATCTGGATAATTTTTTATTTTTTATTTTTTAATCGAAAGAATACCCCTTCCTTTAGGTAGGGAATGAATTTCGAGGAATGGAGGTATTGTATAAATATTTTTGCACATTATATCAAATATGGAATATTCGTTAGATTTTGGCTCGCATTCCGTATTCATATTTTCATATCATTTAGTTTTCGTTGTGAAATACCGAAGAAAACTTTTTTTTATCCTATGATTTTTTCTGAGATCACATTCTACTAAACTTAGGCTCTGGCATCTTTTATTTTATAAAACGTTAATATTATCCTATGCAACTTGTTCGCCAAATTCAAATGAACCGATCTCGGCTGTTGGATGAGATCACCTTTCGTTCCAAGAATTTGTTCAATGTTGCAACCTACACGA
>JAUWMK010000215.1 GCA_030613185.1 Promethearchaeum sp. | reverse complement strand
TATGGAAAGCACCATTAGTTCGGAAACTTGGGTCACCCGATATTAATGAAATTGTCTTAGTTGCATCAGGGATTAGAGAAGAAATAATAATTCCTGCAGTAAGGAGTCCAAATAAAAGGGTTTTAATTGGATCTAGTGAACCTCGATTGACAATATCTAAAACATATATCATTAAGAGTGTGGCGGGAATAAAAATAAGAATCTCCCATTTAAATAATTCTTCTGATTGAATTAGAATCGCGATCCCTCCTAATGCTATGTATAAGAATACTAAAACCCAGATAATCATCAGAATAAAATGAAATCTATGCTTCACTTTCTGATACTCTCTAAAGATTAAGAAAACACTTATTAATGTTAGAAAAGCACCAATGAAATAATTTATTACTTCAAAAGACCAATTTAAAGTCAAGAGAATCATATATTTGTGAGCACCAATTTTTTCAAAAAATTAAATATCTTAAGTAATTGGTTGAATTTTAATTAGCTTTTTTTCTCTTCAAAACGATATAAAATAACATAAATTAATTAAAAACAAGAAAATTGGATAATTCCAAATCCAAAATTAAAAATTAGACTAAATCTTCGTAAATGATAGTTCTTAAATGTATATTCAAAAAAAACACCAAAAATTATGTTTATAATCTTCTTGAATTTAGTCAGATATGGATGTTGAGATGTTTTTTAGATCGATATTTCGTAATGAAAGTAAATAAATTATCAATATTATTGATGATAAACACGCTAATATGATATAACTGTATTGATAATTAATGTTTACTAGCATCCCCACCCAAATTGGCGTCACTCCAAAACCAATCCCAGTGGTTACTTCTCCAATATTAATATATTTTGAACTCCCTGTTTTTGAAGAATAATCGAAATTAATCCGCATCACGACCCCTTGCTTTAATCCCGTGGATAATCCGAGTAAAACAGTAGCCGAAATTATTAAAAATATATTTTCGGAGAAAATCATAAGTATAGCACAAAAAGTATCAAAAATTAACAACCATTGAATTAATTTTTTTTTTTTCGTAAAGACTGCGTTCCTATCCAATTCATTCCGATAACTTGTAAACCTTGTTGAAAGAAAATAAAGAAATACCGCCAATAAGATTTAAGTTTCGCAGATTTCAAATTAAAAGGAAAGATGAAGTTATACATCGATTTTGCTGTAGTATAATAGAGATTAAGTGTCCAAGCAATGAATGCAGGGAAAATAATATGAGCTAGAGTGATTTTGGGAAGTTTTTTCTTGGGAATTATGTCCTCCAAGCGGTGACCATCTTTCAAAAATTGAGATTTATTAATTAAAATATCATTAGGTTGTTTTTCTTTCGGAATCAATTTATTTTCTCTTTCCAAAAGAAAACCTAAGGGAATTATACCAAAAACCATAACACAAGCAACAATTAAAGCAATGAAATCGCTTTCCCAGAAAACTACTAAGAAAAATCCAATGACAAATCCCCCGAGTAATCCCATATTCCAAGATGTATTAAAATTTTTAAAATTTTGTTCACCCTGTATTTTAGAAGATAATTTTTGCCACAAACTAATTTCCATCATAACATTTGGCCAAAACAAACCTAATGATATCCCTTCCATCAATTGCATAATCACAAATATTGCAGGATCAAAGAAAATGACTTGAGTAGTGTATGATATACTGGTTAAAAACAATGAGAGGATGATTGCTTGCTTTTTACCTATTTTTTTCGCAATTAATTGCCCTAAAAATGGCGTAACGATATAGGCTAATGCAGTTGAGGCAGAAATTACTCCGATTAATTCTGGATCCATATTAATTGTGTAGATCAGATAATTGGGCAACGCAGAAAAAAAAAGTGACTGACATAGCGTTTTTAAACCTACTAAGAGATACAAGGGCCAAGTTCGGTAGGATCGCTGGTTTAGAGAAATATGTTCGATTATTTCAAAGTTTTCATTAATTTTTTTTTGCACAAGCCTTCTATTATACAAAAATATCCTTTATCTTAAAGTTTAATATTCATATTTGTTTTTTCAGTTCAGATTATGGAACTTAGAAGTGAATTAAAATTTTGATTATATTGGCGGTAATAACTATATCTTAAATTGATTATCGTACAGAAAATAAAGTTTTTTTGGTATTTTATTAATAGGAAAATTGTCTATTTCCCTTAACAATTGAAATTATTAAACAAGTAGAATAAAGAGTAGCAAAAACAATAAGTACAATTCCGAATCCCACATTATTATCAGACCTAATCATTCCAATACCCATTAAAATCATTACAATTCCAATAACTACGTGACATCCATCTGGTAATCTTGCCATGGTTTATTAAATCATATTAATGTTAAAAGAATTTCTAATCGAAAATCCACGATATAACAGAAAAACGGAAACAACAACACCTATTAGGTTAGTCTTCGAAAATATTAAGAATACGCTTCAATCCTTTAATTTGTTCTCTATTTATGGCTTTAACATGAACGCTTTTTTGATCTTCATCTCGATTATCTAAGGAATAACCAATTTCAATGGAAATTTTACCTGGAATATGAGTGTACTTGATTGAATCGATGAATTCCACTCCAATTTTTTCGATAGTTTTTGAAGTAATAGATTTGGAAGATATTTGCTTGGTATTTTTTGCTTTGTTAGGTTTTTTTTCTTCAATTTTCTTATTTGAATTTATTTTCCTTTTTCCTCTATCCCAATCAATATCAATTTTCATCTGATCGGAACTCAATTTTGATTCTCCTCTACTTTTTGTTTTGCTTGCTTGATCAAACTATCAGAAACACTTTCTTCTAAATATTTATCTAGAGCTTCAGAAAATAAATTCCCTATTGATTCAAAATTCGGACCTATCTTAACTAATTCCTTCAAAATTTGTGTATCTTTTCTATCCAACTTAAAGGGTAATATGAAACTGTTGTCTAATTCGAAAACTTTACCATCTATGATATTTTCATATACTCCGACTATTTTTGATAAATCAGGGAGATTTAAACTCGCAACCTTCGATGGTTCAACAGAAAATAGGCGAATTAAACGATCTTTTTTTTCTGAAATTTTCTTTCCTTCATATATTCTAAAATCAGCTCCTGGAAGTAAACATCGTTTTACTGCTCCTTGAAATGCCCCTGAAGACATTGTACCCTCTAAAGATTTTTGCACTTTATGATAAGAAACTAGATCGATTTGTTTTTTAATAAATTCATAAAGATGGCGTTCATGAAGTTTTGGTGTTTTGCTTGGTTTTGATGGCAATTCTATCAGTTTAAAAATATTAATACTACTATTTAAAATTAATTTAGGGATACAACAAAAATAAACACTTCTAAATAGCATAAAATTGATTAAATAGTAGTATTTTGGATAAAATATTAACTAAAACGAATTAATAACTGTAGATTTGGATTTAATTAAATACTACTATTAAATACTACTATTTAATCAATTTTATGCTGGTGTTGAATTACTGGGTTAGAACCATTTTTACATGAAAGCTAATATTTTTTTCAAACGTTTTTGGTTGTATCTTGCTCTATCCTGAGCATTAGTTAGTTCCGTAATCTTTGAATGTTTGAATTTTCGAATAATGTCAAATTGTGAAGTTTCACTCAGATGTTCTTGGTAATTAAGATATACTTTATCATTTTCCAAATCGAAGTAAAGATTATCTGAACCCATACTAAAAATAATAAAAAAAATTACTTATCAAGCCAACTAACATTAAATAATCATTTTCATGATATTTACATCATACTTGATGGTTTATAATTAATATTTCTGAGATTTACTCGGCGATATGTGTATTTTCAATTATTACATTACGACTTTTTCTTAAATATTCCATTTTTTTTTCCCATTTCTTGAAATTATCTGTGTCCCACTCCTGTAAAAGAGTTAAGACCTCTTCTTGAAGGCTTAAATGTTGAACAACTTTTTTCCGATTTTCCCACCACTTTCGTAATAAAAATATTGCTTTTCTAGGACCGTTTCCTCCTAATGAATACAGCCATTTGCAGAAATGCGGTGCAAAATAAAATAAAATACTATCTTGAAGAAGAGAATCTTCATAAAATCTTGCTAAATCTTTGTTAGGTGTTATTTGATAGACTTGTTGATAGGCAACCGAAATTTTTAATAAAATGTCTTGAATATCTCGTTCGTCTATCCAATCCTCGTCTACTCGCATTCGCTTAAGATCTCTTTCTAATCGGGCAATTTGGCGCCATTTTTGCCATTTCTTGGTAAAAGGTGAATCCTTCTTTAAAATTTCGATTAATTTTCCTGGATAATCATCAGATAACTCAGATTGCTCATAGTAATTTCTAAAGGCAATAAAAATAATCTCGTCATGGTATTCATAATTCTGGTACTGATCTGAGAAGATATCGTACTCATTCATCTTCTTTTCAAGCAAATCATATTTTTTCAAGTTTAACAGGATCAATAACTCAATTTGAACTTCGGCTATTGTCAGTTGCTGTTGCTCTTTAAGATTTTCGATCATTTTAAGAACGCGATCGTAAAGTCCTAATAAGAAAGCGCGCTCCAAATAAATAACTATAAACTCTTTTTTTGATTTGGGTTCATTTTTTACCATAAAATCAAGTTGATCATCCCATTCTATGGATTTATTAGCAATTAATTGGCTTGCAATTATATCATATAGGATTATTTCTAAGGATTGTTCGATCTTATTTGTTTCACTTTCAATAATTGAATTTAAATCCTTTGCCTTTAGATTTAAGCGTCTGATTAAATTTTTAGTATATGTGTAGCCGATCTTTCTTGATTCGTGCAATTTAAGGAATATTTTAATTTTAATATTAAGATCAAATTCTGAAGCAGGACCGATTATTTCCCAAATTGCTTCTTCTTCGTTATCTGATGTAATATTGTTTAGATAAGTTATAAATTTTGAAAGCGGCTCATTGATGTTTAAATATTCTTTCAGTTCCTTTCTTACTTCTCCATTATCGATATAAATATCTTTCAATCTAATATATAATCTAACTTTTTCCTCCAGGATATTTTCCCTTTCCCCAATCACTTTAACTAAATCTTTAGAGGATTCGGAATTTGGGCTTTCCTTCAAAAATTGTATAATTTCTGTATTAGTCCTTGATTTTAAGTATTCAAGGTGGTTTTTAACGCGTTCTCGTTCCTGTTGTAGTTTCTGAGCTTGTATCTGTTGCTCTCGTTCTTGTTCTGAAATTTCCGATTCATAAATATTTGATTCTTCTTCACTTGTATTTTCTTCATTCTCCATAATATCTGGGCTATAATCGGCTTTTTCATCTTCAAACTCATCAAAATCAGTATCAGAATCATCTAATTCCATATCAGATCCATCTGTTCCATAGTCTAAAACATTTGTTCTATCTCTTATTATTCTTGTTTTAGCTGGTGTTGATTGCATTTGTTGAAATGAGATTTGTTTCAGACTCTCAGGTAATGTCTTCAATTGATGGTCAATCTTTTCTAAAACGCCTGTAAGTTTAACCATAACATCATTGGTTGGTGTATTTGAAGATTTTGCTGGTTCCGATGAAATTTCATCAGGAACGATATTATTGTTTGCTTTAGTATTTATTTGCCTATCGTTACGTGATACCTCTTTTATTCCTTTCTTTTCGATGTTTTTATTATTTTTTCTTTTAATAGTTACAGAATCTTCAATTTTTTCATTAATTGAATGCTTTAACTCAATTCCTAAGAGTTTTCGTAAATATTTTCGCCCATTTTCAGTAATTGAGTATGCATAATATTGTTGTTCTACAGTTTTCTCCTTTATTCGCGCAATAAAGCTTTGATCTTTCAATCTTTTATAATTTTTATAATATGTACGGGAGCTTTTTCTCGTTATTCCTGGAAGCATCTCATTTATTCTTTGAATCTCACTGTGACGAATAACTCCATATTTTTCTAAGATGAAAAGAATTTTGTCGGCTTGATTTATGCTTGTTAGGAACCTAAAGATTTTTGTCGGTTCGATCGATGAAATTTCTAGAGGTTTAGATAAATCTTCCATTAATTTGTAAAGGAAAACGCTCATATTTAAATCTTTTACATTTTTTTACCAATTTTTTACATTTTTTTACCAATTTTTTACATGGTAAAATTTTGTGAAATTGCAGGTTTTATATGATTTCTTGGAAAAAAGTTCCATATCATCACAATCTAAAGGCTGAAAAAATCAAAATTCATTCATCTTTGGACTTTTTAAAAGACAGAAATGTTTAATAACAATTGGAAGAATAATTATATTATTATAATTTAAATAAGTGATGAATTCAAAAATGGAAAATGAAGAAGAGATGGTAGAATTAACTGGACAAGATATTCAAAAGAAAGATAAAAGGTATGCTCATAATGATCTGTTAATTAATAGAAATGTATACAACTATTGTGAGATTTGTCAGCGACCAATGCAAAAAAATTTATTTCCACCAGGGCAACGTTTTCATTACAAATATTTACATACATCCCATTGGAAGAGATTTAGACTTAGCAACTCCTTTGGTAATTATTGCTATATATGTCATAAATCAATGTGCACAAAATGCAAAGTAGGAGTTTTATGTAAAGACTGTATTGAGTATTTCCCTGAAGCAACAAAAAAAAAATTCCTAACTTTAAAAAAAATGTGGAATATTGCATGGTTTAGTTCTTTCTTTATATTGATATTTTCCACTTTAGGTTTAATTTCGAATTATTCTCCAATCATGCCCAGTTTTGGAATTCCAAACTTGGTTTTTATTCTGCTAGCTTATTTCTCGGTTTTATTGGAAGTTCTTGGTTATTATTTTATCTTCAAATATTTTATAGATACAACGCAAAATTTTCTCAAAGATCTTAAGGAAACCCCCCAGCGTCATGAGAATCTTATAGATGAGGTTAATGCTGTCTATTCTGATTCTTTTGATCATCCTGAAAATTTCTACCATTTGAAGCGTTATTTGCTTTTCGGTTTAGTATCTAGCATGTTAGCTATAACTCTATTGAGTTGGATGGAAATAATAAACTAATTGTGAATTTTTAATATTTTAATTTGTTATAAGAATGACTGCAATATCAGTTACATCTATTATTATTCTCAAGAAAACAAGTCCAGAGAAATATGATATAGTTATGGAAAAATTAAAAGGATTTTTCGGTAAAATTAAGAATATCGGTAAATCAGATAAGAAATAATTATAAATTTATCGAATTTTTTTTTTATTAAAATACAGAAACGTTTAATTATATGTGTGAGAATATTATTATAATTTCAGATTAATTTATAGATGATTTTGAAAATGGATAAAAAAGAATTAACAGAAGAACAAATTCAATTTACTAATACAAGTATTTACAAGCATTGTGAAATTTGCAAACGGAGAATAAACCACACTTTTCATCCTCTCGGACAACGTTTTCGTAATCGTTATCCTCCTTATTTTCAAGAATCCCTTAGAACGGACTCTCAACCTGCAAAATTAATTGGTTATTGTCATATATGCCATAAATCAATGTGCAAGAAATGTTCAGTAGGAATTTTATGCAAAAACTGCATTGAATTCTTCCCTGAAACAACAAAGAATAAATTCTTAGCTTTAAAAGAAATGTTGAAAATTCTTAAGTTTTGTTGGTTCTCTTTAATTATTTTTTCGTTTTTAGGATTAATTCCCTTTATTTCGTTGATCTCCGATTTGGGAATTCCTAGATTTATTTTCTTTGTGTTATTTCTTCTATCGGATTTATTATATAATTTAGTTTTTTATTATATTTTTTTTTGAAGTACTTTAATTTACGATTTTTTGCTATATTTTGAAGAAGGTCATTTCTTCTACTCAATTCCTTCGCCATTTTCATCTTTAACATGGTTTTCACATATAAAAAAGAAAAGCTCTTTGT
>JAUWMK010000030.1 GCA_030613185.1 Promethearchaeum sp. | reverse complement strand
TATACACTTGAAAATATCTTCAATCTATGTAGGTCTACATATGAATATGAACTCTACATAAAGAGAATGAATAGTTTTGAGAAGGATTTTTACTGAAATGTCAATTTTTATAACTGGAGCTACGGGTCAAACTGGCAGTCAACTTGCCAAATATCTAATTGAATCTCATGAATTGGGAGTTTCAAATCCAAAAGAAATAATTTGTTTAGTTCGGGACTTAAAAAAGGCAAATTTTCTTAAAAAACTCGGGGTTCTTATTGAAGAAGGAGATCTTCTAGACATAGAAAAACTACAGGAAATTATGGATAAGCATAAAATAAACTATGTGTTTCATTTTGCAGCCAATCTAAATCAATTTAGCTCCTTTCAAGAATTGTATAGACCAAATTGCAACGGGACAACTAATATGCTTGATGTATTTGTTTCCTCACAAGCAAAGTGGTTTTTTTATGCTAGCTCTATAAGTGTTTATAATGGGTATCTAAGTAAAGATAAATGTCAATTTTTTGATGAATCAGATCCTCTTGGCGGTATAGATCCTCAGAAAGATAATCATTATGCAATTACAAAGAGAATTGGGGAAAAATCTGTAGAGAATTATTCCAAATTATATCCCAAGAAAAATTTCATTATTGCTCGATTAGGTCCAATTTGTGGTCCAAGAGATCGTATGATTATCCCTTCTTTTGTGAAAATTCTACCATATCACATTCCAAAATTAATAGATAAAGGTAAAGATTCATTTTCTCTCACACCATCGCATGATATCGCTCGAGCAATGGTTTTCTTAACAAAATTTAATAATATCTCAGGAGAAGTTTTCAATATTGTAGGAGCTCCGGTGTCATATAATGAAATTTTTGAATATTTCAGCTCGTATTATAATAGAAAACCACCCAAAGTATCGCTTCCATATTGGTTGTTTAAAGCTTTTGTCCCAATTCTAACTGTAATAAGAAAGATCGCAAAACGAAATTTAATGATTCAAACCATATTTTCTGAAGCCGCTCTAAATTATTTGGGTAGAACAATAACATATAAAACGGAAAAAATTCAAGGTTTGGGCTTTGAATTTAAAACTACAGCAGAAGAAGCAATTATAACAGGTTTAGTGGAATTAGATCCTAATAAGAAATTAGTAAAAGCAAATATAAAATTAAAGAAAAGAGAAAATAAACAGAAGAAATCTAATATTTTTGATTTAATTAGGAATTTTAAGAAAAAAATAAGTCAAAAATCTTAAGATTATAAAAAATGCTTATGTCAATAAATCACATTTTTTTTAAATTTTCGAGCTTTTGAAAATATAGAAGGAAATCTTAAAAATGCCTCAGAAGAAGAAAAAATTATCGCTTGAAGAAGCTCGGGCTCTTTTTTCAGATAAAACTGAACCAAAAAAAAGAAGAAGCAATTATTCAAAAAAAAAAACAAGTTATTCTTATAAAAAATCTTATTCTTTAGATAAAGGTAAGACTCAAAAGCGTATAGAACAGCTTGAGAGAAAGGTAATGGAAGGAAATCTTGAAGAAAAGGAAGAACAAAAAATTCTAAACGAAATTGAAAAATTAGAGAAACAAATTCAATAAGTTGAGTGATATTAAAAATAAAATTGTTGTAAAATTATTATTGGGAAAGGCTCCGAAGAGAATTCATGCATTCTATATTTTTTCCATATTGTTTTTCTATTTAATTATCATTATCGTTTCAATCTGTTTATATCCTGAGCCATATTCTATTTTTAACCATGTTAGTAATTTAGGTAGTAAATCTACTAATCCCAATGGATATTTATTATGGAATATTGGAACAGTAATTTTAGGCTTACTTTTCATTCCACACATGATATATATCCATAATTACTTTATTTCTTCATCTCCAAAATTAGGTACTATAAATTGTATTATTGGGATAATTTCTTCTATAGGGTGGAGTTTTGTGGGAATTTTTCGTGAAGATTTTATCACTGCTCATTTTATTACGGCTTCAATTGCATTTATCGGATTATTAATTACTTTAGATTTAGATATTATTATCCTCCTCAAAAATCGATCGAAATTCAAGAATTATATTCATTTTAGATATATATTAGTTCATTATATTCTGCTAAATTTGATCTTTATAATATCAATTATCCTTCCAAATTTAGAATATTTCCTTCCAGATTTTTCATCAAATTCACCATGGTTATCTTATCCTCCATGGGAATGGTTCTATTTCACATTACTTTTACTCTTAATATTAAATTTATTCTTCTTAATACCTGAAAAAGCCAAAAAATCGGATATTATTAATTAGAATCTTTGGATTTATTATTTAGATTTAGATAAGAATTGAGTTTTCTTGAAAATATCAAAATAGCATACTCTAAAGAAATATTATTGTATTGTTTTTTATCCAAAATATAAAAAATCCACCAAATTATTACTTCAAACCCAAAGAAATAGAACCAAATATAAATAGAATTAAGGGAAAAATTAGAATTTATGAAAAATGGAAGGTATAAAAGCAAATAATGCCCAAAGTAAATGCTTAATGAATATTTCCCAAATATATTAAATATATTTGAAGGTTTTGGAAAATGGCCTTTTAAATCAATAATAAAAAATGAAACTATGGCGAACATTATTTGCCAACCTGCAAAAAAAAAGACCCAAGCATAGGAATTAGGCATGATAAAGAACGGTAAAGTGGAAATATCTATATTTGGATGGGTATTTATCCACTTTATTAGTCCATAGTAATCCCTTTCAGCGCCCGCAGGTTTCAATCCAATAATTAAACCAAAAATAAACATTCCCAGACCAATTAAGAACCACTTTCCCAAAGAATTTAGATTATTTTCTGTTGATTCTTTATTACTTGCTGAGATATTGTCTTTACTGGTAATATTTTGAATAAGTTCCCCAATTAAAGTTCCAAAAATAAAAAATGGAAAAAATATTAGAATTCCATCCCCATGAAGAGGTTTAAAGAAGATTAAAAAGACTATTCTTGCAAATGAATCAATTTCATAAATGGGTAACATCCATGAAATAATAAATCCGGTTAAAAAAATCCAGATAATTGCTATTAAAATTCGAAAATATTTTGAAACCAGTATTATGAGAATCCCGAATAAACGACAGAATGCGATACATTGCAAAATATTCCAAGCCCAGAATCCACTTAACCCCAATCCACCTATTAAAATTTGTAGACCATTAAATATGAACGAAATTATTATCAAAATTATTGTGTGAGAAAGAGATTTTTTTATTGCTAAATTTCGGGATGTCGATTTCTTTAAATTATTCTGAAAAGAAAATGCAAAACCAATTCCAGCAACGAAAGTGAAATTACTTGTGCCCATTATTTGAGCGATTAAAAATTTTATGCCAATCACCCAAAATGACTCTGGTTCTAACCAATAGGTTTCTAAATGAGCCATGAGCATTAAAAAAATAGAAATTCCTCTAAGAAAATCAATTGTAATTACTCTTTTTTGGCTGATGTCTCTAGACATAAAATTTTTTCACTCACTCATTAAATATTTATCTACTTCATTTAATATTTAACTGATGATGAAAACGGATGAGAGTTAAGACTTTTGATATTCTTCGAGGAATCTCAATTCTACTAATGTTGATAACCCACGGGTTTTTATACTGGTTGGATCCTAAGGATGCTTATATTTTAATCATTTTTCGTTTTATCTCAAATACATTTCTGGTTAACGGCTTTATATTTGTATCAGGACTCGGTTTTGGATTTTCTTGGAGCCATCAAATCGAAAATGGAACTTTGAAAAAAGAAATTTATCGAAGATCATTAATTAGAACCTTTATAATCCTTATTCTCAGCTTTATTTATAACATAGTAGCGGTTCCTATCAATGATTACGGGTGGAATAACATATGGTATTGGTACATTTTACAAACAATTGCATTCTCAAGATTATTTGGATTGGTTCTAATTAAAATTCCTAAAAGAATTCGGTTCTTATTTCTTTTAACTTTGATAATATTAACGCCTGTATTATTAAATTGGCTGCAAATGACTAAAGGTCTCAACAATATGGCGAATATTATTTATTTTATTCTTTTTAATCAAATAAATGCAAATAGCATTTTGATTTTTCTTCCATTTTTCTTAATGGGAACCATTCTAGGTCAAGAGATTTTTGAATTGCAAATGTCAAAAGATTCTAATAAAGGTATGTTAAAAAAATGGTTAGTGTTGGGATTTATTATGCTTTTATCCGGAATAATCATCGGAAGTCTGCAATATAGTGATTCTGAGTTAGGAACATATTATATTCAAAAATTAAATAGGAATCCCAACTGGAATGTCCATACATTACCGCTCTTTTTAATTAGAGGCTCATATGCATGGTGCATTTATAGCATCGGATGGGAGATCTTGGTATTAGTTATTGTTTTCTATATTGTAGAAGTTAAACGAAAAAATAAGGGGTTAGAGGAAAAGTCGAACTTATTAGTGCTTTTCGGGAAATATTCCCTATCAATTTATTTATACCATTACCTTTTTTTTATAATTCAATTGGAATGCTCACCAATTTTCATAGGGATTCCAATCATTATACTTATTCTCACTGTTTGGTTGTTTGTTAATTTTCTAAATCGTTGCGAAGATGGAACATACTCAATTGAATATTTAATTTCATTCATTGTGAAGCAAGTAAAATTGAAATGAAAGAAGGCAAAATCTTATTTTGGAAAGTTTCAAGAAGCTTAATCAAAATATGAAAAATATGGATAATATGGAAAAAACTCAAAACTCACCAGAATTTGAAGATCAAACTTATTCACAAAAAAATTTTCTTCTTTTTATATTAGTGGTGATAGCACCACTTGTATATATCCTAATTTTATTTATGCTTAATACAATAGATTCCTCTAATGATCCTCCATATGAACCAATTTTTAATTTAAATTCATCTTTAAATATCGATTTAATATTTATTACTTTCATCGGAATTAGTATTTTGATTATATCCGCCACATATTGGTTTATCTTTCCAAAGGTTATGAAAAAATATCAAGATATGGGCTATAATGAAAGTTTTTTCACCTTCTTTCTTATGTTTGCCTTCAATGATGTAATTATTGTTTTTGGTTTAATTATTGGTGTTTTAACTTGGGCAATCAATGATCATGCTGATTGGTTGAAATTCTCATTATTAGTGGGACTTGGATGGACTCAAATGATATATTTATATAGATGGAAGATCCCAAAGATTTATAGAAAATTTTCTTTCAAATAATTGAAAATGTAATATAATGGGTTTTTATGTATGAATATTACATTTAAGATCCAATAAATGAAAAAATAGGTCCAACTTTAACTATTCGACTATTAAGATCGATCTATTATACCAATTAAACCTTTGAATGTTCGGCTAATTAGATATTTTCCAATCTATAGGTTTTAGTGAAGTTTGGGATTATCAAATTTATTATTTCTCATTTTCGGGGGATCAGTTCTCACTAAAGCATAACAATAATTTTTCACTAAAACATAAAGACAAATCACGTTAAAACTTTATCGAAAAACCTATTTCGGTTTATAGTATTTCACTAAGTAGATAGTCGGGTAAAAATATCATGATTGATCTACTAAATTAATTAAATTTTGGAATACATCCGGATATAATAATGGAATCATCGACTTTGAAAAGAAAAAAATGGAAAACATCGTGGCTTGTCCTGAAATCCATTGATTCTCATCTATATCATATAATATGGCTTTCCCCTCACATTTTCTAATTTTAAAATCATTGAATTCTGTTATAACAGGACATTTAAGAGGGAAAATTGTTGGCAATTTTGGTCCAAAAACTCTTCTATACCAAGATACCGAGACATTGGTTTGATCATTAAATCTAATGACATGCAAATAATTATCACTGAATTTAACGATGTATAGATCGCTTGATTTTTTTACTTTCATTACAATGCAAGTACTGTGAAGAAAGGTTTTAGGGTTCATCATCATTGCACTCTCATCCATTTTTTTTGCTAACATCCGAATTCCAAGATAACTGGCATTTAAACCTAAGAAAAAGGTTCCTACAAAGATAAATGGTAATATTATTAACATGATTAATTTTATGCTCAATTTATCAAATATAGATGAAGAAATCATTCCAAACATCGGAATAAATATTAAAGCAACACCTATTACAATTCCAAGAAAAGGATTTAGTTTCTTATTATCTTTGATCATAGCTTTGATTAAGATTATGTCAAATAATAATTAATTAATACGTAATTGATAATAAAAAAAAATCATACTCCTCGCAATATTTCTCCTTTAGGTTTAGGGATTCACAGGGTTTCCCATTTCATCAAAAAATTTATTTTTGGCTTTCCGTGCTGTTAAAAACCGTAAGAAAACCCCTGATTTAGTCAAATAATTAACAGACTTTCCCGTTCCCTTTATTTTTCTGATTTTCGGAACTAAACTTTGCGCAACTGTTTCTGGTTTCTCTGCTAAAATATTAAAAACCTTCTTAGTTTTAACATCAGGATTATCTTATAACAACAAATCCGTTAAAACCATACCAGGTGATAAATCATGAATCCCCACACCCAATTTCTTAGTTTCTAAAAGCAAGGTTTTCTTTATCATTGGAATTGCAGATTTTGATGTAGCATAGACAAGCGAATTTGCATAAGTCCTTCCATCAGATCCCATACCCTCCATGTTGAAAATATGCCCAGAACCCTGTGAAATCATTACTTTTAAAACCGCCCTACAGCAATATAATGTCCCGATTATGTTCGTCTCAATTACTCGTTTTATTTGAGATGGTTCCAATTCAACTAAAGGTAAACGTTTGTCTCCGGCCGTTCCTGCATTATTTATCCAGATATCTATCTTTCCTAATTTATCAATTGCAAATTTCACCAAAGAATCTACTTGTTGGGCATCAGAAACATCACATGCAGTGCCAAAAACATTTTCAGCACCATATTTTTTACTGAATTCATCAATCGCTCTTTTAACAGGCTCATTTGATCTCGATGTTACTATTACCATATCTCCCAATTCCAAAAACTTGTTAGCAAGAGCTTTTCCAATACCCCTAGTACTTCCCGTTATTACAATATTCATGATATTTATAAATTTCCCTTCTAATTAAAATTCTCAGCTTCAATAAAATAAGGTGTTGTGAAATTAATCAATATTTTCACAAATTAATATAAGAAGTATTATAAGATCTCTTTTTACATTATTATTTTGTGAAAATATTGTGAAAATTTGCATATATTATTTTTCTGGAACGGGAAATACCGAGATCATTACAAATCTACTTCAGAAGGAATTAACCAATCTTAATGCAGATGTAATTGTAATGAAAATCGAAACCATTATTAAAAAGAAAATCAAGGTAAAAACAGAGAAATATGACCTT
The DNA here is from genome assembly GCA_030613185.1 of Promethearchaeum sp. Taxonomy (GTDB): domain Archaea; phylum Asgardarchaeota; class Lokiarchaeia; order Sigyniarchaeales; family Promethearchaeaceae; genus Promethearchaeum. Next base: position 12,439 of record JAUWMK010000030.1, on the reverse strand, counting down.
ATTGGCATAGGTTATCCAATTCACGCTTTCAACGCACCAAAAATTGTTTACGATTTTGTTCATCGGCTTCATAATGATAAAGGAAAGAAAGCATTTATTTTTAGATCATCGGGAGATCCTTTCCTAAACGGTGGATCCACTAAAATGTTGAGAAATCAATTGGAAAAAAAAGGATTTGATGTGTTTAATGAAAATTTATCGATTATGCCTGCAAATGTATTTCTTCAATTTAAAGATAATTTAAATAAACAATTATACCAACTTGCTCAGATTAGGATTAAGAAATTAGCCCAAGACATTATGAAAAGAAAAGTATTCCTACAAAAAAATAGCATCATCCTAACTATAATATCGAAACTATTCAGTTTTATGGAAACAACAGGGGCTAAATGGTTAGGAAAATACATGAAAATATCTGATTCATGCATAAAATGTTTTAATTGTGTTAGAAATTGCCCAACAGGAAATATTGTACTTGTTGGTGATAAAAATGGTAATGAAGTCGGTGATAAAGATGATAATAATATTATATTTGATAAGTCATGCATTCTCTGTATGAGATGTATTTATAAATGCCCGACCAATGCAATTCATTTCAAATATTTTCGATTCTTTGAGATTAAGCAAGGTTATAATATAAAATCAATCATATCTAACCCAAATATCAAAGGAGATTATCTTTCAAATAATACTAAGGGCTATTTTAAACATTATGCGGATTTTTTTGGTTTATAATATTAAGAAACAAAAATATATACAATTTCTTGGAGCTGATTTAGAATTATACAATATAATTCTTTTTTTTTTTGAAAAAATTCAAATAAAATGCTTTCCCGACTATTTAAAGGCTTGATTTCACTTCTTTTTTAAATAAATAATTGAAACTTTTTTTAAGTTCTTACATCCTACTAGAAATAATATTATAAAATTATTCTAGGAAATAAAAATGCGCGAAGAAGTCGATTATACCGAAGCTGTTGAAACTTTTAAAGATATCCAATTAATCAAGTTGGAACCGTGGGGCATGAATGTTGATCACCTACGATTGACTATTACCGGAACAGAAGGAACACCATACGCCGGAGGAAAATTTATGTTCGAAATAAAAATGGGAGATAATTACCCGTTCGCCCCTTGTTACGTGTATTGTCATACTTTGTTATGGCATCCAAACATTGACTCAAGCATTCCTCCCGGAAAAATAAATATATGTTTAGACTTAATAAATCCTGAATTGGTTGGTAAAGTTGATATAAAAACCGGAGCAAGTGGTTGGACACCGAGCAAGACCCTAACCAATGTAATTGAGGCACTAAAAGGACAAATCCATTGCGAACCTCCATTCTTTAATCCTGGCGATCCGCTTAATTTTGAAGCGGGCGATCAAGCCATGAACAATTACAAGAAATTTGCGAACAAGGCTAAGGAATGGACCAAGAAATATGCTATGAATTAGGCGTCTTCTCATTGCATGCATTTTCTAATCAAAATTATTTTTCAATTTTATTTTTCAATTTTATTTATTCAATATAAAGAGCAATAGTTTTAAACTATTAAAGAAATTTTAATTTTGAGAAAGAAATATGGAAGAGTCTGACAAGAAATTGGATCAAGAAATCGATAAGGATTTGAATAAGGGAACTGATCAAGATATGAATCATGAAAAGGGTAATGAACCCGAAGAATCTCAATCAAAATTGCCAGAAGATAAGCAAGGAGAACAAGAGAAACAAAAGGAAATAGAGAACGAAGATAATAAAGAATTAGAAAAATTCCCTTTACCACAGACTCGATGGGAGGATGTTATTTTTTCATTTCCGCAGCCAAGGATTAAATTTGGTAAAGGAGTTGTAAAAAATGTTCCAAAAGCTATCTTTAGGTTACTGGATCCTATGTTGATTCATATAAAAAAAGCTGATATAGAGCGCCCAAAAATTTTGATAACTATTGGTAATGAATCTGTAAAAAGAATGGGAGCTCTGGATAAAATATTAAAATCTTGTGAACAAAACAGCATTGAAACAGTTATTTTTTCATGTGGAAAGGGTGAAGCAACCGTAACCATGGTAGACGAAGCTGTTGAAATGGCTCTTGAAGAGAAGGTGCATTTTATTGTGGGCATCGGCGGGGGTTCTGTTATGGATGTGGCAAAAGCGGCAGCGGGAATTGTTATAAATGGTGGTTTAGCCGAGGATTATCATGAAGGGAAACCGTTTGAAAAACCAGGATTACCATTTATTGCGATTCCGACCACAGCCGGAACTGGATCTGAAATCACAAATAATGCTGTGCTAATAGATAAAGCACGCGGTTATAAGAAAAGCATTAGGGGAAGTCATTTGATGGCAAAATTTATATTGCTGGATCCTGAATTGACCTTAGATTGCCCCCCAGAAATTACAGCTTCAAGCGGTGCTGATGCATTGGTTCAAGCGGTAGAAAGTTATGTATCTAAAAAAAGCCATCCCCTTGCTGATATTTATGCGTTAGAAGCGATTTTTCTGATTGCTCCGAATTTACGCAGAGTTTTTGAGCATGGAGATGATTATGCGGCGCGATCGGAAATGTTATTGGGTTCATTTTTTGCAGGTATTGCATTTTCAAATGTTGGTTTGGGATTGGTGCATGGTTTAGCCCATCCGATCGGTTATAAATACAATATCCCTCATGGAAAAGTGTGTGGGGCACTATTACCTAGTGTAATTGAGTACAATTTAGAATATCGCGCTGATAAATATGCAAGAATCAGCCGAATTTTCAGTAAATTAGATTTATTTACGAAATATGAACAAGAGGCCACAGATGAAAAAAATACTCAAAGATTGGCATCTATGATAAAAGAATTGTTATCACAAATCCAAATACCTCTAAAATTAAGAGATTTAGGAGTTTTAAAAGAAGATTTTGATTGGATTATTGAAAATACGAAAGGTGGTTCGGTGAATTCCAACCCAAGAACACCGGATCCTGAATCTTTGAGAGAATTATTAGAAAATGCATGGTAGTTGCAGAAAAAGAAGAAGAAAAAAATGAAAATCATCCAAGAAAACGATCAAAAAATTGATAATGGCGTTAGATACATGAACCGTGGCCCGGACATTGATTGGGGACTTATCACACTTCAACCTGGTCAAGAAAAACCCCCTCATTTCCATGAAAAAATGGGAGAAACATTTTATATCACCGAAGGAACAATGACATTTATTTTAAAAGATAAGGAATTAAACGTGCCGAAAGGGACGGCAATCCGATTGGAGGCATTTGAAACTCACGGATTAAAAAATATTACGGATTCCCCGACCAAACTTATTTTTATAAAGGAGAAATATCTTCCAAAGGATAAAGTAAATTGTGATTAGTAATTTGTGATTAATGATTTTTGATTATGAAATTGATTGGAAAATTTCTTTAATCCAACCTTGAATTAAGGAGATTCCCCCAGCTGCATCAAAAGCATTTTTTAATTCTTTGATTGTGTTATTTTTTTCCGTAATTGTTTTAATTCTTAGTACACACTGATGTAAGGCAATTAAAGTTGTGTTATTGATATCGGGTCTTCCCAGAAATTGCAAAATTAATTTAAAATCTCCAGAACTAATATCAGGAGTGTTTTTTGGCTCAATATATTGGGAAAAAACTTCATTATTGATGCGTCTGGAGAGTGCATTTAGAAAATCTTCCAGATTCTCATAATTATAGACAATCATTTTCTACCTATGATGATAAGAAGAAGAAAAGAAAAAAGATTTTGATTTCAGATTTATGTAATTATTAAATTTATGAATTTTTCTTGAAAATTACATATCCAATTACAATGAATGCAACGCTTGCTCCTGTAAAAATCAAAATTGTTACTGGATAATGCGGTATGTTGGTCACAACATTATTTATTTCTTCCAAAGGAGTTACTGTTGCATTTTCAAGATATTTACCATTTTTATCATAAATTTCTATTGTATAATTTGCTACAGGAACTGAATGAAACACAACTTCACCATTTTCATCAGAATTAATCATCGGATATGGCATTATTGCGAAATTATTAATATTTGTCCCGTATAAAACATTGCCAATAAATAATTTTACACCATATCCTTCTACTGGAGTACTAATCTTATCCATAATTTTTATTGAAAGGTCGTATTCAGCGAAATATTTGATAGTAATTATATCTATTTCATTTTTTAAGAGCCAATATGGTTCTTTTGAACTAGATCCATTGTGGTGTAAAAATGTGATTCCATCAACATAAACAGGTTGAACGGCAGTTTCATTTAAATCAATCTCTTCTTCAAGTCCAGTTGATTTGTTCATATTTTCAATGTATATCTCTCTATCTAAAGCACTTATTCCGCTTCGACCAACAATATATAGGTGACTAAAATATATTCCCGTATCATTTAATCCAATATTCTTAAGAACTAAATCAGCAGGTGCCTCAGTAATTGAAATTTTATAATCTCGTTCTCGAGTATTTAATCCTTCTACCAATCGATCTTCAGACCATAAACCATCTACTACTTCGAGCATTTCTACTGTAAAATTAGCCTTAAAGGATAAATCAAAAGAATTAGATTCGTTTAAATAAATTTTATTTGTAAACGTTAAGATGTTGTCGTCAGTAAAAAAATATTCATTTGGTTGCAATGTTTGATTGTTATATTTATTAAGAACTGGTTCATAAATGTCTTGATGGTTTGGTAAATAAAACTTCAAACGCACTAGGGTGTTAAATTGCGAATTTACCTTGCCAAAAGTTACACTATATGAAAAACTTTGGATAATTGTTTGATTAGTCTCTGAAATATATTGGGTGGGTTCATTATTAATAACAGACCATTCCGTGATTGGAAGTTCCAAGTTGTAAACGTAAGTTAAATTGAATTCATCTTTGGGAACATCATCATAATTATCTTTAAAATCATAATAAAAGTTATGTGTCTCAGCATTACCTGCCCCAGTAGAATTTTCAAAATAATCTGAGGGATCTAATTCGGTTCCATTAAAATAAATTTTTTCAAGATATGCTGCTTGAAGGACCGGTGTAAAACCAACAACATATTCTGTAGCAGATTCATTATATGACCAAATAATAGATTTTGAAATTTGAATTGTAATATTACTTCTTCGGTGTTCTTCTTCACCAACTGCTCTTTCTGTGCTTGCATTTGCTATTGTTCCCAAAAATTTTGAAGCCTCATAATCATATGTAATGATACTAGAACTTGATGGAAAGAAATTATCTGGAGTTGGATCATCAATTGGATCCAAAGAAGTGATTTCAATTTCACCCAATGTATTAAAAGGATCAGTCCTTTCTGCGTGTGGTTCATTAATTTCTCCCTCGTCTTCTCCCAAAGATAGAGGTGTTTGTTGGAATGAATCAGATGAATTTTGGAAATTTGATTGCATTTGTCCATTATAATTAACTTGGAATGCTAAAGAAAATAGGAATATACCAATGAATAACCATGAAACCGAGCGTAATTTTACCATTTTTATTTGCACTTATCTAAATTTTAATTTTTTTGTTAGAATTACAGATATTTTTACAGATATTTAATAAACATCAATTTTTATAGCATATTTTCTTCAATTAGATGTTTTCTTCTATCACATTTATGAAGATTTGAATCAAATAAAAAAAAATTGGTGTTTTTATGTGTTTTTATTTTGAATATTACTTTATATCAATTATAAAATGATTAACCAGAAATTTGAAAATTACTTAGAAACTACTGCATTAGAATTTCTAGAAAATAAAGAAAAATATGAAGAAATAATATCTATTCATCATACAGACGCAGATGGTATTAGTTCGGGTGCAATAATTAAAAAAATGTTAGAGCGATTAGATCTTAATTATAAACAATATGGATTCAATCTTGACCTACCTTGGAAGGAATACATTTTTAAAATGGGAAAATCATTTAAAAATCCTTGTGCGATAATATTTTCGGATTTAGAACCACCAGGTTCGGTAATTTGCGATTTACTAGAAAAATATCCTAAATTTGATATATACATTATAGATCATCATCTTTTTAAGAAAGATCCAATAAGAGAACTTCCTGAAAATGTTTATAATTGCAATCCCACTCTTTTTGGATTAAACGGGTTAAAAGAGATAGTAGGAGTTACATTAAATTACTTATTTGCAAGAGAAATTGATGAACGAAACAAAGATTTAGCTTGGTTAGCGGCAATTGGAATGGGTGGAGACACCTTAGATCATATCGACAATTACAAATCATATAATAAACTTGTGATTGAAGAAGCTATCGAATTGGGACAGGTTGAACTTCATGAAGGAATTTGTGCCTTTGGAGGGCAATATGAAAGAGTAGATAAAGCTTTAACAATGTCAATTTTACCATATATTCCCAGTTTACAGGGGGATAGAGATATTGCAAAGATTCTTCTTAAAAAATTAAATATAGATCCAAAATTGAAAGTTATGGATTTAACTCCAGCCCAGATTGATGAAATTGTGAAAAAATTAAAACTTCCAAGCCTTAAAGGTGAATACATTACTATTCCCAAAAAAACAGGGTTACTACATCATGTTTTTGAATATGCAACACTAATTTCAATTGTTGGTCATGATAACCCTTCTGAAGCTTTTCAATTGTTAACTTTAAATCGTGTGCCAAAAGATCTCAAAATTAAATATGTCGAACATAACAAAGCAATTGTTTCAAATTTAACGACTTTTCTTAAACTAAAGAAAATAGAAACAAGTTCAGCAATTATTGTTGATCTAACAAATAAAATTGATGTTAGTAGATGGTCTAATATAGGCAGTTTTGCTACGATCAATAAGATTTATGATGAAGAAAAAGCGCTTTTTATCGGAGGTATGTCAAAAGAGGGAGATATGAAATTCTCTGTTAGATGTTCCCCGATTTTTATTGAGAACCATAATGGAAATGGAACTAATGTAATAATCAAAGAAATTAATAATCGATTTGGTGGCTCTGGCGGAGGCCATGGTTTAGCTGGAGGAATGAGAATTGATATTGAGAAATATCCCTTGCTCACGAAAGAAATTGATGATATAATTAATTCAATTAGAAATAATTAGATGATAAAATACAAAAAACCACAAATAATGGATAAAACGGAATAAAAATGAATGAAATTTTCCAAGATCGGGATTATTTACAAGATGCAAGGGGAGATATATATCAAGTAATTGGATCAATTCACACTAAAGAAGGAATCTATACATTACAAAAATATAAAAAAGTCTCACCCAAAAAATCCCAAAATATTCATCAAAAATTAATTCCATCTGATGATCCAATCAGTAAAGTAAAAAACCATGAATTTAGATATTGGAAACAAAAAGGCACGAACGATCTATTTATTAGGATATTACCAAATTACTCTTCAAAATCAGCAAGCGCAAATATTAAACAGAATATGTATAAATCTTTTTCAACTATCTTCCAAATGCAAATGATAGTTATCCCGCGTAATCAAATATTAAAACATTGGAAACCACAACAACGATTTAAAGAATTGTTATCTGGTTTTTCCTCAAAAAATTTCAATGAGATACAAAAACTTGACAATTTAGAAAGGGAAACAATTGAAGTGGGCATTACTTTAGAATCTTTTTTTAATATTGACATTTCAAAAATCGGAATCACAGGATCTATATTATGGAATGCCCATCACGAAAAGTCTGATATAGATATTATGATATATGGCACAGAATTTAAAAAAATAATTAATAACACCAAAGAATTATCAGCAGAAAGCAAAGGGTTACGTAGATTTAAAAAAATTGAGATCCTCCCATTAGCCGAAAAAATGGCAATTAAAACTGGATTACCAATGGAAGAATGTTTTGAGTATATTTACAAAAAGAAATACCTCTTTTTCTTCAATAACAGAAAAGTTTCCATTACCTTTGCACCAAATCTTCAAGAATTATTGAGATATCCATTATTTTCTCCTGAAACAATTTTTAAATCTATAAAAAATATTACAATTCAAGCCAAAATAGAATCATGTGAATATGGTTATTATTATCCGAGTTTGTATAAAATTTCACGTAAAAATATCAATGAAGAAATTAATTTTAATTCGTCTGATATTACGCGCTTGATGGTCTATGAACATGAACATGTAGGATATTATAAGAATGGGGATGATGTAGAAATCCGAGGATTATTGCAAGAATGCATTAATGTTCCAAACTTCAATGACTTAAAACCAATAAAAACCTATCAAATTTTAGTTGGAGGGCAGGAAACATTTGGAAATGAATATATTCGATTAATAAAATAGGTGTTTTAATTTATGGAAAAATCAGTTACTGAAGATCCGAAAAATCCAGGGAGTTATTATATTAAGATTAAAGTTAAAACTAACTCTAAACTGAATAAAATTTATCAAGATGGTGATATCTTTCGTGTTGATATTAACAGTCCGCCTGTTAAAGGAAAGGCCAATAGTGCAATTATAAAACTGTTCAGTAAAACAATAGGTATTCCAAAATCTAGTATTTCAATTATTAGAGGTCACACTTCTCATACAAAAATATTTCTTATTAAAACGCCTGAAATGACAATTCAGCAAATAATTGATAAACTTTATTTAGGAAATTAAGAGTTATTTCATAGATATAATTTTATTGTTCACTATTTGAGCAATTTTTTTCCATGATTCAAAATTGCATTACACATTTGCGTAAATTCCACCGATAACTCGTTATAAAAGATTTGTTTAAGATCTACATCTAAACTCAGCTTAGTTAATCTTGGAAAAACATTAGCATCATAATATCTCATGCAGAGCTCTAATAATCCACCTTTGGTTGCTGCTCTTATGATATTTTGGTTAAGTTCTTTCTCATGAGAATTTTTCATTAAACGAAAAATTAAATCTAACATTTTATTAACAATAGCTTGATACTTTGCCTTGTCAAGGGATTTAGATTTCATATATTTAAACATCCCTTCATAAAAACTGGAAAAAATCTCTTCCAGAACCATTTTTGCCTCAGATTTCTTAAGATTTATTTCTTTAGAGCCATTTCTGCTTATCAATTGAAACTGGTTTTCCCAAATTTCTGTGATTGATTGGATTGAATTCTTTTTGTCATTTAATATAACTGGAATCTCCATATTTTGGAGAGAAATGGCGAAATAGGCTAAACCAGTAACAACTACTCGTGTTATTAGTAATGGTAATACTTTTTTTGGTGGTATATCGATAATTTCTCCAAACCTGATGAAAAATTGATAGATGCGTTCATAATTTTTAATAGGCCAAAAAGAAGAGAACGTACAAAAATGATGCCCTTCATGGTAGAGAGAAACACCACCGATTTCCCGGATGTCATTAGGCAACACAGTGCATATTCTAATATCTTCACCAAGAATTTCTTGATAATAAAAGCCAGGAGGTATTGGAGGAAATGCAACAATATCAGGTAAAGGAAGGTTCTGTTTTCTTAGATATTGTATATAGTCTTTTAAATCAGAATTAATGAGATAAAAAGCGATGTTAGGAGGGGGAGCAAATAAAATAATATCAGGTTGAAGGTTTTGAAGTGCTAATAGATTATCTTTATAATACAATTTGATTCCGAATTCTTTTTCTAACTTTTTTCTGGTATCAATGTTTTGTTCTGCAGTAGTTGCATTGATATGAGAACTTATGTTTTCTTTCCCAATAAATTCTCTAATACCGGGAAACAAAGATTGTAATAGATTTCCAAACCCAATAATTGAGATTTTAGTTGTTGGATAGTGTATAGTAGTAAAATCGATATGATTGTATGATAAGAGGGTGTGTCGAAAATATTGCCCATATTTTTTTCCAAATCTCGTTAATGCATGAATAACTGCTGTTTTTCCATCTTCACCACATTCATTTTGCAGATCATTGAGTAATGTATAATAAAGGTGCGCAGAATGATATTCCCAAGATTTTATTCTCGATTTTCCGAGTTGAGCTTTTTTTTCATCAACATATTGTTGAATTGTAGGAGTAAGGGCAACGTTACAGTATTCAAACTCACAAAATTTATCTCCAAAAGAGAGAGTAGAATGAATTTTCAATGTTAAATCAGAGTTGAATCCTTCTACAAGAGCTTCATCTATCTCTGTACAGTATATCTTTCCAAATTTTAAAAGATTTTCTTGTTTCCATGCATCTACCCAAGGACATCGCTGGACATGAGTTATTAAATTTGGAGTAGTTTTCACAACATTGCTCACCATCAGTTCAGAACCAGGGATCCATTCTCCATAAGCTAAGAAATTTTCCATTGAAAGTTCATCCCCGTGACAAATTACCCTTTGAGCCATTCGTTGACCGCGCTCCTTTCCATATCTTCTGACTGCTTGTTTTAATGCATTAATACCTACCTGGCCACAATATGAAATAATTTCTTTCGCTATAAATCCGAATAAAATCGCATGGTGAGTTGGTGAAAATTTATTCAAATATTTCTTTTCAATCATCCTAAGATACATTGGGATAGCGAAATATAAAGAATTTTCAATGATTTAATATAGAATCGAAAAAGCCAAAAAAAAAACTATTCTAAAGAATAGTGCCTACACACAACGCACTGTTTTATCTTAATATTATTCCCCCGAAATGTAATTCTCTTCCTAAATACCATTTGGGAACTACATTTACTACAAATCATTGAATTATTCATAATTTTAACTTCTACTGTCAAGGGAATCAACTTATTATTTTCTTGATATTACGTTTTGTTTATGTTTTGTTTGTAAATTTCAATATAAAGCAGTTATTAATTTAGTAAAACTGTAATTATTTATATTAATATTTTTAAGAAGATTCCAAATAAATCTAAATAAACTCCGAAATTTTTTTTTGTCGAGACCTTGAACTTCTGTATTCGCTTACCAAAAATTTCTTTATCAATAAAATGTTTAAATTATTTGAATATATTACATGAATTTTCAAGATATGAATTTAAAACAAGAATTATTTCAAGGACTTGAGGAAATGGAGATTTTTACTCCAACTCCGATTCAAGAACAAACAATTCCTACTGCATTAAACAACCCAAAAAGCCATATAATGGCTCAAGCCCGAACTGGCTCAGGAAAAACATTAGCATTTGCAATTCCAATTGTTCAAAATTTAGATAATAATCTAAAAGAAGTTCAAACAATAATTTTAGTACCTACTCGTGAACTCTGTAAGCAGGTTGCAGAGGTTTTTGTTGATCTAACAGAATTTTCAAAGTTAAATATTGTCCAGGTTTACGGTGGAGTCTCAATTGAAAGGCAAATTAGAGCGATCCAAGATGGTGCGCAAATCGTAGTAGCCACACCGGGTCGTTTAATCGATCTATATAATCGTAATAGAATTAATTTCAGAAATGTACAATTTGTAGTTTTAGATGAAGCCGATCGGATGCTTGATATGGGATTTATGCCAGATATCGAGTTTCTATTACTACAATCTATGAAAAATATTCAACCTCGTTTATTTTTGTTTTCAGCCACTATGTTAGATCAAGTAAAATCCCTTACAAAACGATTTACTCATGGGAAAAACGTTATTGAAATTGATGTGTCAAAGGATTCCTTAACAGTGGGAAATTGTCATCAATATTACTACATGTTTGATGATAAACGCGACAAATATTATCATTTCGTTAGAATTATTCGAAAAGAACACCCAAAACATTGCATGATATTTGTGAACACCAAAAGAACAGGAGACTGGCTTTTTGGCAGATTAATTGACGAGAAAAATATTAATTTGAAACCAGAACTCATATCCGGAAATTTAACTCAACGAAAAAGAGAAGTGGTATTAGAAAAATTCAGAAAAAGAAAAATAAACTGTTTAATTGCCACTGATGTTGCAGCAAGAGGTCTTGATATTGAACGAGTTAGTCATGTGTTTAATTACGATCTTCCAGATTTTGAGGAGAATTATGTTCATAGAATTGGTCGAACTGCGCGAGTAACTGGAAAAGGTGGAAAAATCGAGAAAGGAATAGCAATTTCTTTGGTTCAATCTGATCAATATAGAACTCTGGCAAGAATTGAAGGATTTATGGATAAAGAAATTCAAAAAAGACCACTACCTAAAAGACAAAAAAATGGTAATTGGAATAGGGGTTCAGAAAAACAAGATTCTGAAAAGCAAGTATATAGAAGAGGCGATCAAAAGTCCCAACCAAGAAGATCGAGTTATAACCCTCAAAAAAGCCGATCAAAGAAAGATAAGTCGGATCGTCGGAATTTTCTTTACTAAAAATATATTTTACTTGTGATCGACCTAATAATTTTTTATCTTTAAAATCCAATTTTACCGTTAGGGATAAAAAATGATTATCGATTCTAAGGAAAAATTAGTATCATTATTAAAAAATTGTTCTTCAATATTGTATGATTTGGATGGAACACTATTTGATCTTCATGTTGCATGG
>JAUWMK010000358.1 GCA_030613185.1 Promethearchaeum sp. | reverse complement strand
TCTTCTGGATCTCTTGGCATATCATAATTAAATACATGAGATACTTGTGGAAAATCTAATCCTCTGGCTAGAACATTGGTTGCCACTAAGCAATTCAATTGTCTTTTACGAAACATTTCGATAGTTTTTTCACGTTTAGCTTGTGATAGATCTCCATTAATAAATCCTACATTAAGATCAAAGTTCAATTCATTTACATTGTTTAATTTCTTACAGATTTTTTCAGCATTTCGTTTAGTTTTTGTGAATATTATTGAAAAATCAGGGCGCTCGTTATTTAAAATTTTGATAAAATTCCAAAATTTATTCTTTTCAATATAATAAGCATATTGATCACAGTTTTCTACGGTTAAGGAGTCCTTGCTCACATTTATTTCATGTACAATATCTTTTTTAGTAAATTTATAAATAAGATTTTTTATCTCATCAAATAATGTGGCTGAAAAAAGAAATAAGCGAGGAGAGACATCACGCATTGCATCCAATAGCAAAAATTCTATATCAGGAAGAAATCCCATATCCAGCATTCGATCTGCTTCATCTAAAGTAACATAATTGACACTTCTAAAATTAACTTTACCTCGCCTTACTAAATCCATTAAGCGTCCTGGGGTGGCAATTAGAACTTGGCCCCCATTATGAATTTGATCAATTTGAGCCCGTATCGAAGCCCCACCGTATACCTCAACAATTTTTATTTTTCAGTATTTAGTAATCGATCGGAAGACAGAAGCATTTTGTTTACATAATTCACGAGTAGGAACTAAAACTACTGCTTGAATATGCCGATTATCGGGATTTATCTTTTCTATTATTGGAATAGCAAAAGCGAGTGTTTTTCCAGAACCAGTTTTGGCTTGACCCATTACATGGGATTTTCGCATTGAAAGCCCGTGAGGAATACTTTTCTCCTGAATTTCGGTCGGAGACACTATCTGATTCTCTTCCAAGGCTTGAATAATTTGAGGATGAATATCCATTTCTGTAAATAACATTTATTAATACCTGCTAAAAGAAGTAAAAAAGCATTTTTCTGATGTTTCTTATTCTTCAACTAATTTTTTTTAATGAAACATCGAATATTTAGTTTACCATAATAATATACAATCATTATTTAGAAACTCGATTTATGTAATTTCAAACATCTGTGTAATAGAATATAATTATTTTTGCAAATATTGATAAACATAATCATTTCTTTTTACTGGAGAATCTACTTCAACAGTGATTAAAATTGAATCTCCGGATTTTAATTTTGGTGTCTGAGTCACTGCTTTGGTTTTTATTTGAATAGATTTCATTTTTTGTTTTAAATAAGTCCCCATTTTACTACCTTCAAAAATTATTTCATCTCCTATTCGTAATTGACCTTGATGAAGGCTTATTTTTGCAGCTTTTACATTTCGATAATAGGTTATAACTTTTCCAACCTGAATTTTTCGATAATTAGAAAGGTTTCCTGATTGATCTCTTGAAATTTCATTAACGCTTGGACGATTAAAATAAAATCCAGTTGAAAATCCCCTATTATAAACATTTTTTAATTTTTCTAACCATTTTTTTACCTTAACATCATCATATGTTTCTTCATAATAACTATCAATTGCTTCCCGATAACACCGACCTACGGTTTCAATATAGTGTGGATCTCTCATTCGCCCTTCAATTTTTAAAGAAGATATGTTCGCTTTAATCAGTTCCGGGATATGTTCAATCATGCATAAATCTTTTGAGTTTAAGAAAAATCCATCTTCATATTCCAATTCAGTTCCATTTGAATGAGTAAGTGTCCATTTGTTTCTACAAGGTTGGAGACATTTGCCGCGGTTTGCAGAATATTGAGTATCTTTATGAACTTCGGCAGATAAATAACATCGTCCCGAAATCGCTGTACACATAGCTCCGTGAACGAATGTTTCAATTTGAGTTTTTGTTAATTTTCCAATAATATTTTTAATTTGATCTAATGAAAGCTCTCTTGCTAAAATTATGCGTTCTGCTCCTAAACGTTCAAAAAATTGAGCTGCTTTTGAATTGGACACACTTGCTTGAGTAGATATGTGAAATGGTAAATTAATATCTTTAGCAATTTCGATTCCTGCTAAATCATGAACAATTACTGCATCAATTCCAGCATCTTTGGCTAAATTTAATTGGTTTTCCAAAAATTCTAGCTCATTTTCATAAATAATTACATTTGATGTGAGGTATGCTTTCAAATTGAAAGAATGGCATAGATCGACAATTTCTGGTAGATTTGTTATTGAAAAATTGTCAGCGTGTATTCTCATATTCAAAGCTTCAGTTCCAAAATAAACTGCATTTGCATAATTTTTCACTGCAATTATTGATTTTTTATTTTGAGCTGGAAGTAATAGTTCAACTTTCATTATAATTATTTAGGGAATCTTCACTTATTTTATTAAGTTTTACCTTCAAAGTATCAAAATTTTTATTTCCGAGAGAAAAACATTTTTAATTTCTAAAGTTGATTTGAAGAACATGGAACAATCAAAAAAATTTTTAGATAAAATCAATATTGAAATGATTTTTTTAAGTATCTTGTTTCTATTTTTTCTACAAATGATTACTCAACTGATTTCCGCAATATATATGCTTGATCTACTTAATACATCTGTTGATGAAAAGGCAGCAGGATTGTTATTCTTATTACCTTCGTTTTGTTTAACCTTTTCAAAAAAAGATATTTCACCTAAATTAATAAAAATTTCTGGTATTATTTTAATAGTTGCAAGGTTGATAACACCATTCTTTGCAACTTTAGGTAAAATAATTTCTGCCGGTTTGGGCGTTGGTTCTTTTATGATATTTTTCCCTAGCTATTTGCTTTATAGTTCTTCATTAACTAAAAAATCAAATGGATTAAATTTTGGATTAAGCTTAGCAATAGGAACAGGATTATCAATTCTCTTTAGGACGCTAAATTATACTATAGATATTTCAATGTTTAGTTGGTATCAATCAATCGGGGTAATTTTAGCTTTAATTGCAATAGTTTTTTTACTTTCATTTGATAAAATACAAAATTATGATCGAAAAGATGAAGTTCTACAAGAAAACAAGTCAGAAAAGGAAGAAAATATACAAAAGAAAACAAACGGCAAATTTAGAAGAGAAATTAAAATTTTAAGCTTAATTTTCGGAATTATTAATATATTTCTCCTAATTTATTTTGCATTTGAAAGCCCTACAGTTATATCTCGATGGACTCAAGGAAATTATCTCGCAATTATTATCATTCTCACGATAATGATTTCGATATATGTATTAATTGCTCAATTTAAACCAGAATGGTTTGATTTATTAAGGACATGGATGATTGGGTTATGGAACACCCTTTTCTCTATAAGTTTAGTTCTCACTATATTCGTACATACAATAAAATTTCCAGAAACTCCGAGTTCACCAGCAATTATTGTAGGAACACCTTATTGGTATCAACAAATACCGCTATATATTATGCTTTTATTGTCTCCAATTATTTTTATTAATTTTATGTTGATTACTCGCGAATTGATAAAAATACATCCTTCAAAACGGCAAATTTCTGGAGGATTTACCCTTGGTGGGTTATATATTATAATAATGGCATTTATCATAATATTTACAAATATTTGGGGATATGTTGGAACAGCTAGCTTAATATTTAGAAATCTCTTTTGGCTTCCATTTCTACTAATTGGGATTGGAATGTTTATATCTGCTTTATTCATTAAGAAAACTTCAATTCAATTTAAAAAATTTAAAGGAACTCATAAAGAAAACGTTTCCGCAGCAATATTCATATGTTTTATTCTGATAGGAACGATTGTAGGAGGCATCATTACCAATGCAAATCTTGAACCTTTAACAGGTCAAGGAGTTAATTCATTGAATATAATGACATTCAATGTTCAGATGGGAGTGAATGAAACTGGGGATAAAAACTATGAGTCTCAATTAAAATTAATACAAGAAATTAACCCGGATATTATTGCACTCCAAGAATCAGATTCGGCTAAAATCGGGGGAGGAAATTCAGATGTAGTTAGATATTTTGCTGACAAACTTAATTATTATTCCTATTATGGCCCTAAGAAAGTTACAGGTACTTATGGAACCGCAATCTTATCAAGATATCCTATTTCAAATGCCATTACGATTTTCTCTTTTTCTGATGAAGATGAAATAGGCACAGTTCATGTTCAGATTACAGTAGGAGATACAATTTTTGATGTTTTTAATTCTCATCCTGATGGGTCTGATGATGCAAAATTGATTCATTCCCAAACTTTAATGTCTCATATAGGATTTCTCAGCAATGTAATTTCAATGGGAGATTTTAATTCAAGAGAAAATTCTACCTATTATAATGCTTCAACTGCAGTATTAATAGACTCCTTTCTTTCTCTATACCCTGATCATTTTGATGAAAATGGTGTTAATAGAACAAGAAGAATCGATCATATTTTTGTTTCTCCGAAATTCATAATTAAAGAAGCTCATTACATTTCAAGTCCAGAATCCCAAACAGATCATCCAGTACATTGGATTGTTATTGAATTCTGATTTTTTTTATTTTTCCAATAAAAATACTCATTTCTTTAAAAAAAAAATTATTCTCTTCTTAGGATCTGTTTGAAAATAAGTTGGTCAATTAACTGTTTTGTTGTCATCATCATATAATTGTATAATACCTTTTAAATCACATCTATTCTTACTCTAAACTGTGTGCATCCATTAATTCCGTTATTCAGAATAAAGCTC
>JAUWMK010000356.1 GCA_030613185.1 Promethearchaeum sp. | reverse complement strand
AAATCCAAGAAAATCTCATGGTTCAAATGAAAAAGTAAAATGTACTTTCATTGAAATTCCCCAAGTTCAAGAAACCTATCGTACACTACTGAGTAAACCGTTTTGGATGTTCGGAGCAGAAATGGGAATTAATGAGTATGGTGTAGCCATTGGAAATGAAGCTATTTTAACAAAGATAAAATCTAAAAAACAAGCTTTAATTGGGATGGATTTAATAAGATTAGCACTGGAACGTAGTCAAACAGCTAAAGAAGCTCGCGATACAATAATTCAGCTTTTAGAAACATATGGTCAAGGCGGTAGTTGTGAATACCGTCATACTTTTTATTATCAAAATGGTTTTATAATTGCTGATAAGGATCAAGCATTTGTTTTAGAAACAGTAGAAAAAAATTGGGCTTGGAAGGAAATAAAAGATGTTTGGAGCATCTCTAATAAAATTTCTATTGAAAAAGATTACGATGCAACATCATCAGGTTTAATACGTGAAGCTGTTAAAAATGGTTGGGCATCATCAGAAAACGATTTTAATTTTTTAAAATCATATTCTGAACCAATATTTACTTGGGGATCTGGAGCAAAAAAACGTGAGCAGATTAATCGTAGATATCTTACTGATAAGAAATCATCTCTACAAACCGCTGATTTTATGCAAATGCTTAGATATCACTCAGATAACCCTAATTGGAAACCCTATCAAGGATTAAGGATGACGGCTGTGTGTACACATTCTGCAAGTATTTATACAAAATTTACACAGGTTGTAGGCAGTTTAATTTCAAAGATCGAGAAGGATAATATAATTAGTTATTCAACTGGAACTTCTAATCCCTGTATTAGTCCCTTTTTCCCAATTTTTGCACCAAATACAATACTTCCTCAAAAATACAAAATAGGTGGTGAGAAATACGATCCTAAGGTTTTTTGGTGGAAAGCTGAAAAACTTCACCGAAAAGCAGTTATGAATTATCTACCTTCTAGAGATCTTATAAAAGGGAAAATAGAGCAATATGAGAAGGAAATGATTGCATCTGTTGAAAATAGTAATAAAATTTTGAATCAACAGCAGATTGATAAATATTTCTCTGATATAGAAAATTTGATTGATGAATGGGGAGAAAAAATTGAAAAATTGCCTAATATGAAAGGTAAATTTGCTTATAAGAGATATTGGTCTAAATACAACAAATTAAATAGCATAAATTAATCAAAAAAAAAAAAAATTAATTTTGCATTTTTTCAAGAGCTTTATTTCTTTCTTTTGTAAAACTCTTGATTTTATTTGCATCTCCAGAAATTTCAGCAAGTTTTACTGATCTGCTATAAAGGTTATAAGCCTCTTCATATTGTTTATTTTTATATAATTTATCTCCTTCTAAATTCACTTCTTTTGCTAAATTCAAACAGGCTTTTTTATACTCTTCATTATATTTTTTCAAAAGCGAACTATTATTTGCATTTTTGATAATTTCTACAGATTTTCTATAGTTTTGGGCTGCTGTATCAAAATCTCTTTTTTTCATAGCGAAATCCCCTTCATTATTGACTTCTTTTGCCCATTTATCAATGCTTTTCTCAAATTCAGATTTAAAATTTTTAATGAATTTTTTATTTTTGGATTCTTCTGCTAATTCCACAGATTTAAAATATATTTCAGCAGCCTCTTCAAATTTCTTTTCTTTGAATAAATTATCTCCTTTTTCATTTATACTCTGTGAATATTTCTCGAAGGATTTGTTCATTTCTTTTGTAAACATATCGATTAATTTTTGATTTCCTGCATCAGTTGCAACGTTAACACTTTGTGCATATAAACCAGAAGCTTCTTCATATTTCTTTTCCTTCATATATTTATCGCCCATATTATTGATTTTTTGAGCGTGATCTGAAAAAGCTTTAAAAAGTTCTTTCTTAAAATCTTTTTTTAGTTTATTATTATCAGATTTTTCAATTAAACGAACTGATTCAGCATAAAAATCAATGGCCTCTTCATATTTTTTTTCTTTATATGAAATATCGCCTTTTTTATTAACCTCTTGAGCCCATTTCTCATATACAGATAATTTCTTATGAATGAAGGATTTACTCATTTTTTCATCAACATCAATTTTCACAATATCGCAAATTTCTTCATATTTTCTTCTAGCTTCTTTCCATTCTCCAGACTTAACGAATTTCTCTGCTTCATCTTCAATTATTTTAGCATAGGCAATTTTAGATTTGTTTAATTCTTTTAAAAATGACTTCCCAAGTTTTTTATTCCATTTTTCACCAGCATTTTGAAGAAAATCCCAAGCACTTTGATAGACCAATATTGCTTCTTGGTATTTTTTTAGTTTAAATAATTCATCTCCCTTCTTATTTAACTCTTCTGACCTTTTTCCAACTGCTTGATCAAGTTCTAGTTGAAATTTTTCAACTATCTTCATTTTTCCCACTGTTTTCATAAGACTAACCGATTCTGCATATAGTTTTATCGCTTCAGTATAATTTTTTTTTTTGTATAAGCGATCGGCCATCTTGTTTACATTTTTTGCTTCCTTCTCAATTTCATTTCCCATTTTTATCACTAACAAATTAAATTAGAATATATTATAAATAAATTATATTGGGGGAAAAAAAATATGTCCATAAATAATGATCAAGAAAATGAAATCGAAAAAATTTTTGAAGGTGAATTAAAGAAATCTTTTTTTGAACGGGCCCTATCTTCATTTCTACAAAAGCAATTCATCTCTGGATTTAAAATTCTTACAAGCCGGCCCTATAGGTATTTTTTTATTTATTCTGTAGTAATCATTCTAACCTCTATAACTTTTGGAATTCTAAATGCCTTAAATGTGCCATATCCTCTTGTTTATTTTGAAAAAACATTATTAATTGCATTATGTACAGGTGTATCTTTAGTTCTTGGAGGTTTTTTTGGAGGATTATCGAATTATCCTAATTTTACAAACGTTCTTACTATAGTATTATTTGTTTGTTCTTATATTATCGCTTTTTTCTTTAATATTTCAATGCCTATATTCCAATGGATTAAATTACTGTTTTTAGTCGCTTATGTCCTTATAGGTTCAACGACAATATTTTTTATAATTGTTTCCTTCCACACATCGCTCTCTTACAGGGTAATCAATATGGGAAATTCTCCAAATCGTATGTTATTTCAGGAACTCATCCGTTTTGGAGTTTGGATTACAATCCCTATGTATATTTACATGTTTTTCCAAAAGAGTTTAGATTCCCAGATTTTATCAATTCTAGGTATAATTGTTGGAATTCTATTACTCGTTCAAATGTATCACGTTCCAAAAACGGAGAAAGGAGATATTTTTCAGGATAAAGAAAATAAAAAGATTAATATTAATTTCAAGCAAATTTTAGGATTTTATAACCTATATCTAATTTTTCATGCAAGTCAATGCTATAACACTGGGGGCAAAATTACTAATTTAATATTAGATTTATTAATCTTGGTATTTAATGCATTTTATATTATAAACAATTATTGTAAAAAGATTGAAAATATCGATGATTATGATGAATTAATGAAAAAATCCTTTAGATTTCAAAGACCAAGCTCAAATTTAATGAAATTCAAGAAACGAATTGGTGATAAAGGTATGGTTTTCATGGCTTTGGGTGTTGCTGTTGGGTATATTACAGTTTTAATGCACTCCTATCTAGATGCTCCAATGATTTTACTTGAAAGTCTTGGGGCTGAAGGGGTTCCTTTAAATGTCATTTATCATAGGATGTTTCTATACTTTGCGTTAATTTTGATAGTTCTAATGATGATTCTATTTAAAAAATCAACAATTTTCAGACTTAAATTAGTAAATCGCTATTCTATAAGACATGCAATGAATATGTTTACAGATTTATTTCGAGTGTCTGAAGATGGGCATACAGGATTAATATATGATGCTGTTGAAATTAGCAAACAAAAAATTGAAAAACAATTGGATAAAGTGGGAGAGACATTTAAGAAAGGTTGGAGGAAATTCTTCTCTTTAGGCGGAACTGAAGAATATACTAATGAATAAAGAAGTTAAAATCATGATATCAAAAATATTTTTTCTATCTGGAACACCTGGAACCGGTAAAACCACTGCTGCAAACAGATTGAAGGATCATGATTTTTTTATAATTTCTGTTGGGGATTTTGTTATTAAATATAATCTTTATTGTGATGAAGATAAAAAAAGGGATACCAAAATAATTGATGATGAAAAAATTAACACTTTTTTTTCCAAATACTTGGTCGATACCAATATTTCAAAACCCATAATAATTGAGTCTCATTATGCCGATGTTATTGAAATCCCTTGTGAGTTAGCAATTATTCTTAGGTGTCATCCTCATATATTAGAAAAACGATTACAATCTCGAAATTATTCGCCTGAAAAAATCCGCGAAAACGTACAAGCGGAATTACTTGGAGATTCAACTTCGCATATGCTTGAGAAAGAAGAGCTTGTCGAAAAAGGGGCAATTTTTGAAATAGATGCTTCAAATTTTACAATTGAGGAAACTGCAAAAAAAATCATTGAAATTATTCAGAAGCCCGGAAATTTTCAAAATTTAAAAGCGGGATGGCTTTCTTGGCTTTCTGATCCCACAGTTCATATTGAAAATTATTTGGATTGAAGTATTATTAACAAAAGACTCATTATATTAAATATGACGATTTATTCATACGGAAAAAGAGTTCCGAAAATTGATCCAACTGCTTGGGTTTTCCCTTCTGCAGATGTAATAGGAAAAGTTTCTTTGGGTAAAAAAGTGTATGTTGGGGCAGGTGCTGTTATTCGTGGCGATTATGGAAAAATTATTATAAAAG
>JAUWMK010000394.1 GCA_030613185.1 Promethearchaeum sp. | reverse complement strand
CTTGGAGTATATATTGAAAGATAGTGAGAATAATGCTAAAATAAAAAAAGTGAAAAAATAAAAAATTAGAATTCAAACTTTCCGTTCTTGAATTCCACACCATTTGCATACATTTTACCAGCCATGTGGTCTAACTGTGCTGATACAGTGTCTTCATTGCAAAGCATTTCCCAATTTGCAAGTTCTTCTTCGGTACAACTTTTTCCAAAACAAAGCAAATTAGATTCGTTCAAGATCTTTACTCGAGCAGAACATGAACTGGTTGCTCTGGGTGAAAACTTTGTATTTACCATCTCATCCAATTTTATATTAGATTCTTTTACTACGTTTGCCATAATATTTCACATTTTTTTTTTTTTTTATTTTATATATTTTTTTTATTATTCTTTTACAAGAGTAATCATTAAATCATTTTATTAAAAAAATTAAAACCGATCCTAAGAGATCAGATATAAGAACCTCCGTCTACCGTAAATGTTTGACCTGTTACCCAATCAGACAAATTACTCGCCAAAAATAATGCAACATTCCCTACATGATGTGGTAATCCACCTCTTCCACCCCGAGAGAATGGGATTGAAGAAATTGCAAGATTTCTTACGGCTTGAGGCATTCCAAGAGTATCTCCTGGTTTTTTGGCTGCTGTCATACGAGTTTCAATGAATCCAGGAGCAACAACATTTACATTGATCCTTTCAAGACATAATTCGCGTGCACATGCTTTTGAGTAAGCTATGATGCCACTTTTAGCCATAGCGTAATTAGTTTGGCCTAAATTGCCTGAAATTCCTGTTACAGATGAGAAGTTAATGATTTTTTTAAATTCATCCCTTCGATTTTCTTTTGTAAACTCGGGAAGGATAGCTTGTGTTACAATGTGAGTTCCTTTCAAGTTTAAATCCATGATAAATCTAAACAAACTATCAGACATCTTATGTATCAATGCATCTCGACTTGTCCCGGCATTATTAACAACAATATCAATATGCCCAAAAGCATCGATTGTATCCGAAATCATCTTATTAACTTCTTCTTTATTGGTAATATCTGCTGGGCAAATTATAGCATCACCCCCATTTTTAGTTATAACTTGATAAGTTTCTCGGCAAACTCCCTCATCTCGTCCATTTATAACTATCTTTGCACCTTGATCCAGAAATACTTGTGCGCAACCTTTACCAATTCCACGAGAACTTCCAGTTATTAACGCAACTCGACCCAACAATAATCTCTGCATTAATTTTGTTCCGCCTTGACTTTCTTCTGCGTTTAAAGCAGATTTTCTATTTTGAACTGAACTTGCCATAATATTTCAACCTTTGATTTTTCTATTTTAAACTTCTAATTTGAGCCACAATCCACCGTCAACATTCATAACTTGACCATTTATTGCAACTGCATCATCGGATGCTAGAAATGTTGCAAGAGGTGCGATATCCTGAAAAGTAAGTGGTTTATCGCATATTGCAGTTTGTGTTAATAAGTAATCTTTCTTGATACGTTCTTTTGGTCCTTGCATTTTTCTTTCTGATAATGGCCCAATCGCTACCGAATTTACGTTAGCAAAAGTTCCGAATTCTTTAGCTAAACACTTTGTTAATCCAACTAAAGCGCCTTTAAATGCTGAATACATAGTTGCAAATGACAATCCTGCCTTTCCAACAATGCTTGTAATGAAAACAATTTTACCATAAGTTCCTTCTTTTTTTTTCTGATTCGACATTACATCCCTTACGGCACTTATCAAATGAAATACAGGGAGGGTGTTTTGATCACGTAAATAATTGTAAAGGTCATCATCTGTCTGATCGATCCGAGCTTGTTCGAATTTATCGAAATTTGTTATCAGAATATCTAATCTTTCGAATTCTTTAATTATATTTTGAACTAAATCATGAGCAGGGGCATTAGTCCAAATAACTCTGGTTTTATTACGTCCCTTTTGGTCGACAAATTTTTCTGTTTCTGATTCACATTCAACGAATAAGTCTGCATCAAATGCTTTCACGTTTTCATTATCGATTTTTTCTGCACAAGCTTTGGCGATTTCATAATCTGTATCCACAATGCAAACTTTACATCCTTCTTTTATAAGTTTTTGAGCAATTACTCCACTTAAACCCATTTTAAACTTGTCATTCTTAAATTTTCCAAGATTTCCAGCAACCAATGCAACCTTTCCTTTGAATTCAGCCATTTTAAAAATTTCACTTTTTACTTTTTTCACAAAACTTTGTGAATAATTAGATAAGTATCTATTTAATTCAATGTTTATTTAATAAATCCATAATTTTCCTAATATGATCTGTAGGAAATACTAATTTTACAATAGTGATTTATATGAACTATATATAGTTTCCCATAAAAATGGGTAAAAAAATGTGAAAAAAACGCAAAAAAAACGCATGCATATGAAATTTAATTTAGTTTAACTTCCGTTTTTTAATAAAAAGAGCCAAAGATGCAATTCCAATGACTGAGAACGCCATAACTAAGGGAAATCCTGAGATATAAAATGCCGAAATATCCGAAACAAATCCGATCTTAGGATCATGAATGATATCTGTGGCATGTGGGTAATTCAAATACATGAACTTCCCTGAAGCACCATCTTTGAATTGACTGGATAGTACTTTAATATCAACACCATCAGCACTTGCATTTTCTGCCCAAGCAAAGTATCCTACTGCATTATTAATTTCTAATTCAACAGAATTTTCATTTTCTGCATAACCCTCGTCTTCGCCTCGAGTTTTGTTCTTCATATTATATGCAGCATTGGTTTGAAATTTAACCTGCAATGCTAAAAGTGATGTTTCATTCTCAAAAGGAAAGTTATGAAACTCAAAATCAATTTTAATTTCAGCAGGTGCGATTATTGTTCCATTCACATCAGTATATCCTTCAACTGCAAATATTCGAGCTAAGAATACATCATTTGTAGTTGTTATGGTAAATATATGGGCGCTTGAATTAACATATGAAATATCTTCCCATGAATCCAAAACCATTTCTTGAATCTCTTGATCTAGGTCAGGTTCATAAATACCGTTCTCATTTTCATCTTCAAACTCTATTATTGAATAAAAAGTTATCTGGAATTGCAAATTTATCTGAGTAAAGATCGTATGTGATTTATATAATCCCTTAATGTACAAATTATTTTGCGTTGAGATATCCATTGTAATATCATCTTTTTGATCCGAATATTTTAAGATTGATTTTATTTGCGCAGAATTTGTATTATTCTCAATGGTTACTACGCGTTCAGACTCTCTTTTTTTACCTTCATCTATTTCATCAGGATCTGTATCAATTTCAAATTCAGGTTCTTCTTCTCCGTTTTGGATCTCATTTGCTACTGTAAATATCCATGAAGAAGATGTTAGTGAGATAAAAATTAACCCAATGATAGTTATACCTATTATTTTGTTTGTTTTGCTCATAATATCACCAAAAAAACTTTCTTAAGTTATAAAACAATTTGTGGCTATATAAGGATGTTGGGAGGGTTTTCGCCGTATTTTTTATGAAATAAGTTGATTATTATTCTTATTATCAGGTTTTACATCCTTCGTTAATAGAAGAACCTTCCATCCAAGTTGACCATTCCTATGAAATCTACCAGTCACCATTTAACACAATCAGAAACGGAATCAATATATTCCTTGTTTCACCATATTGGAGAAGAAATAAGTGAGTTTTCATTTCTTGGAAGAGGGGAGGGGTCTGTTGTGTATAAAATGAGAACTCACAAAAGAGTTTACTGTTTAAAAATGGCTTTATTTCCCGAGCGCGCCCAGAAGGTTCTCAATGAAGCAAAAATTCGGGAAGAGTTTTTGCATCAAGGTTTGAAATTTCTTACTCCAGCTCTTCATATTGACCAAGAATTTCTCCCTAATGGAGCAGTTATTTATGAGTATATTGAGGGAAAAATGACTGTCTTTAATGATAAATTGGTTCTAATTCAAATAGCTCGTTATTTAGCAGAGATCCATAACCTAAACTATAAAATAAATCCTAATGGTTTTCAACATATTATGTCATTCTTTCAATCTCTTGAAGATACC
>JAUWMK010000090.1 GCA_030613185.1 Promethearchaeum sp. | reverse complement strand
TTTTTTTCATAACATTTTTTCTTGACTTGTTGACAGAATTGTAGATCATAAAATCTTTAAATTTTCAACCAATTTTTCTATATTTCCCGAATTTTCATCCCGAATATTCCATTTTCTTCTAATTATTGCCTGTATTGCTTGATGCTGCGTATTTAAGCCGGTTATATGTGCTGTATCGAATTTCCATAAAACTTCTTTTATTTGTTCTCTTTTAAACCCATTCTCGGCGAAAAAGGAGTATTCCGCAGCATGCCGTTGAAATTCATCTGAAATATCGCGTTTTCCTAACCATTTCCGAAAATGATACTTTGTTTGGTTAATGAGCCTTTCGGTTGCATTATTTGTTTTTTCAATTTTAGGAGAATCATATGTAATATATAATCCAGGGTTATAGCTATGTTCTAAGCGTATCCATTGTTGCCATATTATATTTAACGGAGTATTATAATCCATTTGAACATATTTTAGATTTTCTGGCTTATACTCCATTCGATTCCGCTTTAATCGCTGTTGAAAGCGATAAACCCATATTCTCACCTTCTGTTCGATATTCTTAGCTTTGAAACGATCTTGTTGTAAAATTTTACGTAGATCTGCCGTATCCTTTAGTAAATAATTAATGTCATCAAAGGATTTACCATGTTTTTTTAGCAGATCATGGATTTTATTAACCATCGAATTTAAAGATCGTTGAGTCTTTTGTTCTTTAGGTGGGGGAATATGTTCTAATTTATTTAAAATATATTCCAAATTTTTATATATTTCGCTCCCCGGTAAAATTTCCCAGCGTTTACGTTTTACCGAAATTGCATTTAATAATTCCTCAGCAAGCGGTGAAAATTTTTTATAGAGCTTGTTAAATTCTGGATTATTTAACTTGAGCGTTCCTTTATATTGATTAACAATGATTGAAGATTTTATTACTTCTTTTTTAAGCTGAGTGGCTAAATGACTATCTTTTGCAACAATTGGTTCCATTATATGATTTAAAAAATGATATTGACAAAAAGCATGAGGTGTTTCAGGATTAAATAATTTTACTGCATTCACAATATTCTTTTGCTTATCAGATATTACAGCTTTGATTGGGACTTTATACTTATCTTGTATGTTTTTCATCTTTTCAGTCAGAAGACCTGCCGGTGCAGTTTTTAATAATTCAGACAATAGAACTCTGCCAGAAATTCTATCCGTAAAAATCCATAATGCAGGGTTTCCCTTTTTTGGTTGAGCACCATCCAAAGATAATACTATTTCCCCGTTTTTACGAATTTCTTTGAGAGTTTCCTTATTGGTATACATTTTACCTGCAGTTTTAAAATACAGACAGATTTCTCTGATTGATGTTATTGAAATATAAATCTTATATACATCCCAAATAACACCTTTTATTTGCTTATAATCCAGATGTCGATTGAAATGGAAATTAATTACTTGTTCCCAAACATCCTTTCCAAACTTTTTTTTAGATAATACATTTTCATGAACCATTGGAAATGCTTTATGTAAATTACAGTCTGAATTTTCACATCGGTAGTAATTTGAAACAACCCACAATGGTTTATCTAATGTTATTAATAAACGCCCCCCATCATTGTAAGCATATTCTAAAGGTTGATCACATAAAGGACAAGTGAAAGATTCGGATGAATCCCAATACGTATGAACCGTTACTAAATCCAGATTTGCAGGTTTTATACCCATAATACAAATAATGAGGTGCAAAACATAAAGCTTTTGATTATTTCTGCATAATTTTCCTAAAATTATGTCGTTTTTCGTCGAACGAGTCAGAAAAAAATGTTATGTTTTTTTTTATTATTTTGAGAAATGCTAATAATATTGCATGATTTGAAAATAATAATCAAATGGATCAACAAATAGAACTCAGATCGAGTGCGAAAAAACAATCTTTAGCTATGGTTTTACTTTTAATAACTACCATATTATGGGGATCCACATTTATTATAACAAATAAAATTACTCAAATAATCCCTCCGATGTTTTATCTAGGTGTTAGATATTTAATTGGATTTATAGCATTCTTGCCTTTTATAGGAAGGTTGCGTAAATTCACGAAAAAGCAATTTAAGATTGGATTAATAGCAGGAACATTAATGTGGGCATCTTTTTCTGTTCAAACAATTGGAATAAAACTTACTACAGCGACAAAATCCGCTTTCATCACTGGATTAAGCGTTATTATGGTACCAATATTTTCTGCGATATTTTTTAAAGATAAAATATCACCGCGTATATGGATTAGCACCATTTTAGCTTTAATTGGTGTATCCATAATGTCATTTATAGGATTTGAAAATTTTTCTATCGGAGATCTATTAATTTTAATTTGTGATGTTTTTTACGCAATTTATATTATTTATCTAAGCCAAAATCTAAAATCTATAGATATTATTGGACTCAGTCTCATTATTATTTTTCTTAACTCATTTTATTCCTTTATCGCTTCAATATTATTTGAAGACATGAACTATATATTTAACGACGGTGCAGAATTAATTTTTACAATCGAAAACTTCGGAATTTTATTATATATGGGAATTTGTGCAACAAATATTGCCACTTTAACTCAAAATTATGGTCAAAGGCATCTTTCCCCTACAAAAGCAGCAATAATATTCGCAACAGAACCTTTATTTGCCACTTTTTTTGCGGTGTTAGGAAATGAATTATTAAATCTCCAAATTATAATAGGAGGTGCTTTAATCCTAATAGGTATTCTCTTATCAATCGAAAAAACAGAGACAGATAGAAGTTTTAATTCAGAAATAGAGTTAAAGGAATTAAATAAAGGATAAAATTATCAAAAATTTAAGATCCAAATTTCGAAAACGATTTTTTCTATAACAGATACAATTAATTAATTTCCACACAAACTTAGTTTAGGAGAATAATATTAATGACAAAGGATTTTGCAATTATATACAATCCTGTAGCAGCTGCAGGAAAATTAAAGGAACAATTTAACCTTGCTTTAAAAACACTCGATAATTTGAACGTATCTTATAAAATCTTTAAAACTGACCATTTTCAACATGCAATCACTCTAGCTCATGAGACTGCTAAGGATGGCTATAATGTAATTGGAGTTGGGGGTGATGGAACCTGTAATGAAGTTCTAAATGGAGTAATAAAATCACATTCAAATGCATTACTTGGATTTATTCCCATAGGAACTGGAATGGATATTCCAGGTGCAATTGGTATTAGACCGGATAATATTATGCGAGCTTGTGAGATAATTGCTGAAGGAAAAACAAGTAAAAGCGATATTGGGTTGTCAATAAATGCAAAAAATGATCAAAGATATTTCTTAGGAATTGGATCCCAAGGTTTCGATGCGGAAGTAACAAAAAGAACCAATGAATCCCAAAAATCAATGAAAGGAACGCAAAATTATGTATTAAATGTTCTAAAAACGGTTTGGGCATTTAAAAAACGTAAAATTCGTGTGACTTTAGATCATGAAAAATGGGAGGGATTGTCAAACTTGGTTGCCGTTGGAAATGGGCCCACATATGGAGGATGGATGTATATGTGCCCTAAAGCCAATGTTCATGATGGATTGTTCCATATATCAATCATAGATATTGCAAATTTACCCTTACTTTATAATTTCAACAGTATGTATTCAAGATCCTTCCAACCAAATCCAAACGTTTATGAATTTGTTAGTAAAAATGTTAAAATTGAGATGATAAATGACGATGTTGAACCGTATATTG
The DNA here is from genome assembly GCA_030613185.1 of Promethearchaeum sp. Lineage (GTDB taxonomy): Archaea > Asgardarchaeota > Lokiarchaeia > Sigyniarchaeales > Promethearchaeaceae > Promethearchaeum. Next base: position 9,959 of record JAUWMK010000090.1, on the reverse strand, counting down.
GCCAGGTAGATGGTGAAATCATTGGAGATCTACCAATTAACTATAAAGCCTTGCGGGACGGTTATGAATTTATTCAACCAAAGAAGAATGAAGCTGAACAATGGTTCCAAGAAAAACACGGAAAGAAATTTGCCAAATATGTGAATAAATTACGGAAAAAAGGATCATCTTATTATGATGATTTCATGTATCTACCCGAAAATTTAAAGATTTAAAGGTACTCCGCTCCGCCCCATAATGAACTTTAACTCTGGGAATGTAATTATTTTTACTTTTGCGAATAATATACTCCGTTTCTGGATAGAGAAAGTATTTAAGCTATTTTCTTCTATTTTTGATTAATTTATTAAAATTGTAGATTTTATTGGTGAAATTATGAAAAAATTTAAAACATTTTTCGCTGGCTTATCAAAAAAACAAAAAATTCGCTATATTTCTCTTATAGTGATTTCATTTCTATTGACTGAATCAATTCTTCTTTATGCTCTAACTAATTCGGGAGTAAAAGGCTTATTTGAATGGGTTGATTATGTTAGAACCTTAGTTTACTTAATTTGCTTAGTAGGATTTATATTTCCAGTTATTGCAGGGATAATCATAGTTATTTCCCAAAACATGAATCCTTCAAAAAAACCTTTTAAATCCCTAATGGCTTTGGCAATTTTTAGCCTAGTTATTCCTGTGGGATTTTATGGGTATACAGTTTCAATCCCAGCTCAACGTTCAGGAGATAAACCTCCGCAACTCCTATTATTGAATGGATCAGGAGCAAATGGAATTCCAAATATGGCAGTTAGTTTTTGGACAAAAGAAGATACTAATAATATTTTTACCTATGGTTCAACAGTTGAGATGGACATTGAAATAATTGAAGTAAGTTCACAAAATAAACACTCATTTTTACTGAGGGATTTAGAACCAAATACAACCTACTATTATCAAATCAATAGTATAGGTAAAATTTACAATTTTACAACAATGCCCAATCTTGAAAACACTTACAAATTTATGACATCATCAGACCCTCATTTTGGAGCAAGCAATGCTAACCGAACTGCGACAAATAATATCTTAGACCAACTAGCAGATCCCGTAAATGGATACCAATCGTTCTATATGTTGGGTGATATGGTAGAGTATGGAAATTTTGATATGCATTATAAAGAAGCTTGTGATACTTTATCACCCGTAACTTCTCAAATACCGTTTCGTCCTGTAATAGGAAACCATGATATCATGTTTGGTGGCCATACATATTGGGAAGATTATTTCTCACCAGATTTAATTGAAGATGCCCCCAGAGACTATTTTCATATAGAGGTTAACGGAATTCATATTTTTGTTTTGGATCTAGAATGGGGAACAGAATCATATACCAAAGCCCAAAAAGCATGGTTTGAAAATGAACTTGAAAAAAATACAGACCCGGATGATTGGATATTAGTAATGAGTCATTGCTTCTACTATGTCTCAGGATACAATGTTGATGGTTCAGATTGGTGGGATCACCAAGAAATGATTGATACTTTTACACCAGTTTTCATTGAAAATGGTATTGATATGGTTTTTAGTGGCCATAATCATATTTTCGAAAGACTGGAGAATAATGGAGTGAATTACAATATTGTTGGAGCGTTTGGAGGGCATCCTGACACTTATTATGAATATTCTGTTGTTGGACAAGCATGAATGGGTTCGATTTATTACAGCACCGATGTTTTTGGCTTTTTAGAAGTAGACATTCAAGGCGATGTTGCGAATTTAGCATTTAGAACTCCAGAAAATCAAATTGTATATAATTATACACTAAACAAATGAGACTCATCTTTTTGAAAATTTTTTTCTTGTTATAAACAGCGTGAGTTGTAAAAATTTTGTCTCCCATATAATATCTTTGACTTAAAACGGAAATAAATTACTAATAACATTGTAAAAAATATAAAGAACTAAAATGTAAAGAAGATAGATAAATTATCACAAAATAAGGATATGAAAATAAATGAAACAAATAAGAACCCAGCAAAAAATGGGACTTCTACAATGGATAAAAGCGCAAAAATTTGTTATTTTTGGATGTATGTACCTTATTTTTAATATATATATTTTATTTGAAATGTTTATAAAAGGAATTGATATCCATTCTGGAGCATATCAACCACTACCAATCCCAGATATGACTTCACCTTTCTTATGGCTATTTTGTGCCCCAATTAGTTTTATTATATATTTTTTTTATACATTAGGTCTGAAAGTGAATCCTAAACCAGCCAAATTTCTCTTAATTGTTCCAGGGATCTTGTCGGTATTTACTTGGATCTTCTTTTTAATTTTTCAGCAATCGCAATTTCAGCTTTTAGGGATTTATTTTATTATTCAATCAATAATTGGTGGGATCACGTTTATATATTTTAAATTGCCTGAAAAATGAAATATGTGCAATTTTTTTTTTTTAATTTTAGATTTTTTTTTTCAAAGTTGGATTTTTATCCTTTGAAATTTTAAATGATATTAGGTGGAGTAAATTGGTGTATAGATGTTGGGGAGAGAAGGATGACTTGATGAGAGATTACCACGATAATGAGTGGGGGGTTCCTCTTCATGATGATTATAAATTATTTGAATTTCTGGCCTTAGATGGGGCTCAAGCAGGGCTTAGTTGGAGTACAATTTTGAAAAAGCGGGAAAATTATAGAAAGGCGTTTGATAATTTTGATTTTGAGAAAATTGCCAAATATGACGATGATAAAACCGATGAACTACTAAATAATCCAGGAATAATTCGAAATACGCTTAAAGTAAAGGCATTTATTGCCAATGCACAGGCTTATATAAAATTAAGAAAAGAATTTGGATCCTTTGACAAATATATTTGGGGATATGTGGAAAATAAACCAATTCAAAATAATTTGAAAAATTTTGAGGAGATGCCTTCAAAAACCATATTATCGGAAGAAATTACCAAAGATCTTAAGAAACGTGGTTTTAAATTTGTTGGACCTACAATAATCTACGCTTTTATGCAAGCAATAGGACTAGTGAATGATCATTTAGTCAAATGTTTTAGACATAAAGAAATAAGTAAATTATGATCTAAAACCTTAATTTTAAAATTATTTTGATTAAATATCCTAAAAATCAGAAGAGTAAAATTATTTATGAATGAAAATTTAATAATATTGAAGAAGAATGCCCGAAATTAACATCGATTTTCAAACTTACTTACCAACGATCAATACTTTCAAAAATTACTATAACATTCTCAGATCCAATGACAAATCTACTGACTTATCAATGAATACTTTACAATCTCTACTGAAATCCAAAAACTTACAACAAAACTCATAATAACTAGTACTATTTTAGGTATAATTTTTCATTTATTTCTTCTAATTAAATTCCAATTTTGTAATAATTTTTGAGAAAAAAAAATATAATAATCTTGTTCTACAAAATAAATTATGAACTTTTTTCAGAAATTAATTTTAGCCCTACTTCAAGCAATCTTAGAATGGCTCCCGGTTAGTTCCGAAGGATTCCTAATGTTAACAGCCATTAACGTATTTGGTGAAACAGCAGATGTTGCTTTTAGTCTGGCAATTTACTTTCATTTAGGAACTGCTTTAGCAGTACTTGCAAAATATTGGAAAACATATTGGGATGCTCTCACAAAAGACTATGATGTCCTAAGATTTTTAATTATTTCAACAATATCTACAGGTATTATAGGAATACCGCTGTATCTTTTATTACACGAAGTTTTTGAATCTTCCAGTGTTCCAGGGATGGTAATTACACTACTTATTGGGATTACTTTAATAATAACTGCCACACTACTGCATCTTGGAAAATTAAATGCAGCTGATAAATTAGAAATGAAAGAACGAACTATGTTAGATGAATTTGCTTTAGGTGCTTGTCAAGGTTTTGCAATTTTACCAGGTATTAGCCGCAGTGGTACCACTGTTTCATTCTTACTCTTAAGGGGATTTAAAAAAGAAGATGCGTTTCATATGAGTTTCATAATATCATTACCCGCCGTAATCGGAGCGATTCTATTTGATATTATGTTCGGAAGTGGAAATGCAACGTCAGTATTAGGTTGGGATTATTTTGTGTTAATGATTATTGTTGCAGTCATATCATTCTTTATGATGAGTGGTTTGCTTAAATTTGCTAAGAAACTTTCATTTGATAAAATATGCTATATTTTAGGAGGAGTTACTATCGTTCTAGTCATATTATTTTATATTTTTAGTTAATATCAAATATAAGAAATGAAAAAATAATTGGAATTGTTTTTTGATTTTTGATTTTTCTTTTTATTTATTTCTAGTTTTCATTACCAAAAGCGTCAACAATCCAAAAATAGGTTGCATATTAAAATTAATCCCTACTTTTTGAAGAACCATTTAAGTTCAAAATATGAACTGATTTAAGTTCACATAATGAAAATAATAATATGAAACTAAATTTTAATTTTCAACAAATTAGTCTACCGCTCCAAGCCCCAAATAACGATCTCTATGATTTCATGAGTTATGGGTTAACTATCCTTTTCTCAATAATCGGTATGATAATTTTCATCAGAATGATGAATTATATCCGGGCAGAATTAAAAACAGCACCAAAATACACCTTTTTCCAAAAAATGAAAAATTTTCTTAGTGCAGTTACTTTCTCGCTGATGGTGAGCTTAGCAATAATTTTTGTTTTAGCAATAATATCATCATCCTTAGCAATTAATGCTTCATTAGCAGTTGAAAATATTAGGTCCGACTTATTATGGACAAAAGGAATAATTAAAGCATTTGAATTCCCTCATTTAATCCCAATTACTGCTGCAATAATTGCAGGATTTTCACTTTTCTATCCACTTTATGAATATCTTGTGTTAGCTGCACCAGGTGAAGATGGTGCAATGGAAATTCAGCAATGGATTGAATCAAAAATAATTGACCGCACAACGCCACCTATAAGCTATTTCGTTGCAATTTTATTATATTTATTCCTAGTAATACTACCACCTGCAATTACATCTTATGTAGCGCTTAATTTATGGGACATACCATCAAATCTAAGTGCCCTTTGGGTTATTGGTCTTATATTTTTTGTCTGGATTTTATTGGGGCCCATGTTTTATTTATCATATTACTCTAAAATAGGTGCCGCTCATTCATTTTTTAGGGGTCGACGGGTCAATAAAAAAAAAGATAAAAAAACCGGTTTTTGGTATTGGGTTGCAATTCTTACTATTTTTAACACGGTTTGGGCATTTATACAATATGCCCCAATATTATGGGGAGATTTTCCAGAACCGTCATCTCTTGAAGCTGAAGGAGATTTTATTCCCCGCTTTATGGGTTTCCTATTTACTAGAGGTTTTATTACACAAGAAACTTTGAAGTCAATTCGCCTATTTTTAGCAATTGTGCCAATTGAATTTCTTCTCTTTATTATAACAACGTGTTTCTTCGGTTTACTTGGGTTTTATGCAAAATTTATTAGTAAAGAACCTCTGAATTCACCAAAAATGGTTTTATTTGCGGCTTACATCATCTGCGGTATTGCTTTTTCCATTTTTGTTGATGCCATGGTAAAATATCCATATACATTTCCGGATGAATTCCTTAATAGCATTGGCCTAAATTTAGATTTATCATCATCACGAGCAGACCAAGAAATTTTCATTCGCATTTTTTCGACATCTATTTTATTAGTGAAAACATTAGATATTGTCTTCTTAGCCAATTTCCTATTTAGAAGGAAAGAAATTAAAAACCAGGCTGATGAATGGGTTTTGAACAAAGCTATTCTAGAGAACGATTTTGAAATTATAAAAAAATACTCAAGTCAAAAAAATTCAGAAACCAGATTAATGGTTGCACAATCCGTTATCAACTATATTCAGTTAAAAGACGTGCTTTCAAAAGAATCATCGAAGAGCATTGCAGAAATTATGGAGGTTCTTATCAATGATGAAGATTCTGCAATTTCTGGAATGATTTCAAAACACCAAGGTGTGATTATCAGTAAACTTCACCAAGATTCACTTCTCGCTTCTTTGAAAAATTTGTTGAAATCAGAAGATAAAATGAAAAATACAAATGCAATCAATGTTCTAAAAAAAATATCAAGGCAAAATATGATCCATACGCGCATTTTATTAAAAGCAATTATAGTATCCAACCTTTCTCAAGAAGGAGCAGAGAGTTTATTTGATTTTATTGCCGAAATAGATCAAAGAAATCATAGTCTATCCTACAATATAATTGAACCTCTTCTAATTCATGAAAATGAGAATTTAATTTATGGAAGTTTAACAGTTATTGGAAAAAATTTATCAAATTTTCAAGCGGAATATTCAAAAATACAACCCGAATTATCCAAGTTGCTCCATCATTCAAACGTAGAAATTATTGCTAAAACTATTGATGTCTTTTCTTCATTAGCAAGTAAAAAACATGAACAAATCCCAGATGTAATGAAAGAATTTAATATAATGACAGCAATTTCACCTGAAATAATAAGGCAAAGAATTGGTGCTTTGGTAAAATTCGCAATTGTTCAACCTGAATGGTTAAATTCATTATTTGATTATTTAGAAATATATTTAAATCACCCGAATCCTCGAATTGTAGAAGATGCTGCTGTGTCTTTGGGTAGTCTTTCATCAACAATAGAGTCACAAGTGTTTTTTGATCGTATTTTTCCATTTTTTAGAAAACTCGTTCATTCCAATGATGTAAATGTAAAAAAGGCAATTCTATCATCTATGATCGTAATTACAAAAATAAGAGAAGATATTGCAAAAGATGAATGGTTCCAACATCTTTTTAGCATTTTATTGGTAGATCCTCATACAGAAATTCGACATCAAGTATTTAGGTTTATAGGTGAAGGAGATCCACAATTTATTTTAGGTGATATTGCGGCTTTACTAACCAGCCCTCTTAAAATTCAAGTTCGTATAGATTTGATGAATATTTTAGCTTCAATAGCTGAAAAAATAATCCCATATATGGATGAACTGCAATTGATTGAAATTTTGCAAAAACAAAATTTTACTGAAGAAAGAGAACTCAACATCCATGATATGTTGGAACTTCAGGCAGATCAATCCAGAATATTTGGCTTTCAAGATGGTGTTGAATCCGTTTCACTGATTGGAGCAACAATTGCACTTCTTTATGAAATCCTCTATTTTTCACCAGAACATTATGATCGTATTGCACCATTTATTAATGAAAATTTAGAAAAAGGACAGGAGCTTGCAGCTGCAAAAAAAATCGAATTCATGTGTAAAGTTGTCTTGGATGAGTCGAAGGGAGTTAAAAACTATGGATTAAATATTACTTTAGAAGCGTTACTTAAAGAATTAGAGAGAGATGTATTCATTGTTGAACCTTTAACTCAAAAAATTATTGCAGAATTTCTTTTTGATATTTATAATAGTAAAAAGGAATTGCACAAACAATTTTTCGAGATCTATATTGCATTAAGTAAACAAAGAGAGTTAAAAAATATTGATCTAAAAAGAATTCTACTAATTGGAATGGCAACAATTATTGCTGATCATCCTGGACTCTATTTCAAACCAATGCGATTGAAAAATCTCATAGATTTTAGTTCGATAAAAACTAATCCATTTGAATCCTTCTTCAAACCGTTTTTGCTTTCTAATATGAATTCTTCAGAAGAAGATATTTATCAGGGAGTTTCAAAAGCTTTATACCTTATTATAGAAGTTAGTGGGCAAGATAAATTAATAAGAGGACTATTATTACAAACAATTTCATCTTCAAAAATCCCAAATATCATAATTACAGCAATGAAAGCACTAATTTCACTTCCGATTCAAATTGAAGATGCAATTACAATTAATGTTCTATTAAAACAGGTTAAATCGAAAGATCCATTAGTTAAGGCTGAAGCAATTCGATCTTTAGGTAATATCATTCGAATTTTCCCAATTTCTTCAACAAAATCCAGATCTAAAGAATTTAAAAAGTTGAAAAGTTTGATATATAAAGTTATTTTAGAACCTTATAATTCTGAAGCACCTTTAGTAGTTAAGGAAGCAATAGTTGAGCATCTACCGACAATCACTTTAATTCATCCAGATCTAAAAGTTTGCTTAACTGCAATAAAAACTATCGGATTGGATCCAGTTCCATCGATTGCAAAAATTGCGATTGAAACATTTTTCCAAATAATCGATTTTAGAATTTCTGGGATTAAACCAAAAGCAAAAAATGAATCACAAAGATTTGAATCAATATATGGAAATAATATTTCGGAATTACGATTATTCCGGCATTTCGCAAATAGTCCATTGACTGAAGTAAACAACATGCTTATCAGGAAAATAATTTCATTGTATGAAACAGAATCGGATAAAATAAACATAGACCCTTTGCTACCGAGCCTTTCAAAACTAGCAACTTCTCCCTCTAAGGATATTCGTTCTCAAAGTTTAGCAATATTTAGTGAAATCTATTTAAAAGACCAAAAAACATTCCAATTTCTCTTGGAAATGTTTTTGAAACTTGCAAACAATCGAAATCCCGAAGTAAGGCGTGATATTTGTGAAAATTTATTTAAAATTATCTTTGCTAAACCACTGGTTTTTCAAGATAACATTCCAATTTTCCAAACATTACAGAAACTATCTTTGGATTCAGATTTTGACATTCAAACAAAAATTGCCTTGAATTTAAAAGAATGTATTGAAAAATGTCCAAAAAGAGCTAATGATTTACTTCAAATAATATATGTGTTCTTACGAAGAAGTGACAGCCCAATTAAACAAAAAGCAATTTTAGCTATTAATGATATTTGGATTAAAAACCCAAAATTACAGAAAGATATTTTAAATAGCGTTCAACGCTTCTATAAAAAATCTGGGGACGCTCTTTTACTCACCCTTATCGGAAATTTATCGAAGAAGTAATTCAGTATCAGTTCATAATTTTTCTCTTTTTTTTTCTGGTATTTTTGGTAATTTTGTAATTTCTGTTGAGATATTAAAGTAACTTTTTTTAAAAGTAACTTCCTTTTTATAAATAACTTCAAATTTTTGTAAAATTTGATTTTGTAAGTGTGTTTTTATGTCTGAAGAAAAGAAAACAGGAACAGTAAAATGGTTCAACAGCAGAAAAGGTTATGGTTTTATTACGCCTGAAGATGCTGAAGGAGCTGATATATTTATCCATTATACCGCCATTATAGTTGAAGGTGAAGACCAATATAAGGTATTAAATGAAGGAGACAAAGTCAGTTTCACTGTGAGCGATGGAAAAAAGGGACCTGAAGCGAGAGATTGCGAAATTTTGGATAAAGCTCAACGAAATTAGATAGAAAAAGAAAAAGATTTTTTATTTTTAAAAATTTTGGTAATGTTTAACTTTTGCGATAAATCCTTGAATTAATTTTGAAGATTGTGATTCTCCTTTCATTTTTAATTCCTTTTGAGCAACCGAGCAAAGTTTTAGTAATTCAGAAATTCCACTCATAAGAGAAAGACCTATATAGGTTTTATGGGGACGCAAAATGATTTCAGAATTTTGTAATGAATTTATGATCGGTGGAAAATATTCATTAATCAATATTTTTAGTTGATTATCAGACCGATCAGGTTCATAACTGCCATCTAAAATAGTATGCATCTTTTGTTGAATTTCTCCCAAGAATTGATGAATGGTGCAATTCTTTGGAAATTCAATTTTATCAGCACAGCGTAATACTGCCAATCGCATGATTTCTTCCCACATATGGGCATATTTTCGAATATAAGGGTACATTACTCGATTTATTTCAGTTGATAAGCGTCCATGGAATTCTTCTTTTGATGTCTCCCAAAATTTTTTAGATGTTTCGATAATCGATTTATTATCTATGAATTCAAGCCTAGTTTTTCCAAAAACTCCATCAGGATGACTAATTGCTGGTAAAATTTCTGC
>JAUWMK010000147.1 GCA_030613185.1 Promethearchaeum sp. | reverse complement strand
CCGGATATATTCCAACAAAAGACGGAAAATCAATTCGCTCTAGTCCATTTCCATATGATACATTTCTTGGTGGAGCGGGAGGTATTTTAAGTACTGTAAATGAACTAAAGAATTATCTCGAAATGCTGGTTAATGGTGGTGAGTTTAAAGATAAACAGATAATTTCTCAGCAGTCTATTGAAAAATTATGGACGCCCGTTATTTCGACTCCTTATGGTGGTGGGAAAGACCCACATTATTGCTATGGTTGGATCAGGGAAAATGATTTCTTTGATAAAAAACTTATTCATCATGGCGGTAGCGTAGATGTTTCATCTGGATTTGTAGCTATGATTCCTGATTTGAAATTATACATTATAACTGGAGAAAATGACGGACTTAATATTGCTAAAACAATAACTCGGGCAGCATTTGCAATTTTGCAAGATAAAGATGTTGAAATTGCGGACCCAGTTTTAAAAGCAAAAAGAATTATAAAAAAACTAACTGGAATGTATAAAACATATCGAAATATCTATTCTGCAGAAATTTATCAAAAAAATTTGGTTTTAATGATGAAAGTTGAAGGTGATGAAGGCTTCTTAACATTTCCACTAGCCCCTAAAGATCTCGATATTTTAATTTTCTCGATACCTTCAATGACAAAAACTTTTGGAGATGTAAAATTTGAAATCGATGAAAAAACTGGAAAAGTCTCTGTTTCATTTGATCGTTATGTTTACCATAAAATTTCATCATAATTGAATTGAAAAATTGAAAAAAATGACTAAAAATGATCAATACTGAAGTAACAAAGAATGAGAAGAAAAAAAGAGGATTTACATTAAAAAAATGGTTTGCAGCAGTATTAATCGTTTTTCTGATCTTTTTGATTTTAAAAATAACCCGCAAAATAAATTGGCCATGGATTTGGGTTCTTTCGCCTTTATGGATTGGTGTCTTTTTTGCAATCTTCTTTACTTCATTTGCTGTTTTAGTTTGGATGTTTCTATACAAGATGATGACTGGGAAAAATCCATTCCGCTAAAAAAGTTTTGAGATAGTAAAGAAGGAGTATTCCGGACCACTAAACACTGTTCGTGAAGCATCGATACTATTGAAGCTATATGCACTGATGGCAATAATGTCTCCTACGGTTGTGTTCACAATATCAGTGATGGAGACCGCAAATGTATTTGTAAAACGGGATGCAGTAAATGATTTAGATGCATACAAAGACCCATTGATCATGATTTCAATTTGAAAGAAATCTTGATCCTCCGCAGTGATGCAATATTGAGCGATCACTTGATAAAATCCTGTTTCAGGGCTAATATAAGCATCCGATATCAAGTTGAATGCGTTATATGTATCATAACTTGTATTTGTGTAGTCAAATAATGTATCTGAGCCTGAAGTCAATGAAAAAGATCCCAATCGATATACACGAGCTCTTGGAACAATATATGGTACTTCTTCTTCTAATTCTTCCACTTTATCACTTAATTAATTCAGTTCATCGACTAATGAATAGTAGTTCACCAGCATAAACCCTCCTAGCCCGGTTCCTATTAAACCAATTATTAATGCAAATACGACAAATCCTTTACCAGTTTGTGACATTTTCAATCATCTGAATGTATTTATTATATTTCAAATACAATCATTACCATAATGGAATCTCTTTAAAAATCTTTGAGTGAGATTTTAAAGAATATCATTTCTTTTAATGGGTTAACCGTGCGAGTCTAGGATATACACTGAAAGAGATTCAAAGTTATTTATTTTTTATGTTGTTCTTTCTACTTGTAACAAATCTTGCGATCTAAAAATGAAAACCTTCTCATCAACTTCTAATATTTTGAGGTAATCAAGAGTTTCATATATTTAAAATAGATTCTAAAAAAAAAAAATACAAAAGAAATTCTTAGATTTCAGATTTCTTTTGAAACGTAAATATTCCTAATGAAATGAAAACCACCATAAAGCCAACAATAATAGCAATCCCTCCAAGGATGGTTATGGATATTTCTTCTGCAGTATATCCAATTAAAGAACTACTATAGAGCTTATCAGATAATCCATCCCCAAAAATAGTAATTTGTAAATACACTTGTTTAATCCAATAATAAGGAGTAGCATATACTACATTACTTTCAAAAGGGAAAAAAGATCCCGACAAAAACAATAAGGGCCAATGAACAAGCATTCCAAATCCATTTGCAGATTCCGCAGAATTAGCAAGTCCTGAAATTAATAACCCAATACCTATACATCCAATCCCGAATATTAATGCAATAAAAAAGCCAATAAGAAGGGCACCCCATGATTTAAAATAAGCACCTAAAATGCCATAACCAAAGCTAAAAATTACACTAATTTGAAAAATCATAAAAAATGTCTCAGAAATAATAGCTCCCATAAAAATATTTGCTCTTCCTGCAGGCATTGTATCCATACGTTCTAAAGTACCACTTTTTTTTGCAGCTGCAAACATGATTGCACTACTAATTAATACCATTCCAACAGAATAAACCACAATCCCAGGGAATTCTATATCAAATGTACTCAAATTATTAGCCAGATAAGCATCCTCAGGTTCTTCTCCTTCTTGAGAAAAAATAAAATTATATACAATTAACATCATAATTGGAAAACCAATAGTCCAAATCATCGATTGCCAATTCTTCATTTTTTCCTTAAAATTTTTTTTTGCAATCACCCAGGCTTTCCTATTTACTCGACTAAAATTTGATTTTTTGGGTAGACTTAAATCTGCTGTATCTACTTTTACTTCTGACATTAATCTCGCAAACTCCTTCCAGTTAAATTTAAAAATATATCTTCTAAAGTAGGATCTCGAAATAGAAGATTTTTTACTTTGATTGCACATTCTAATATTTCATTCTTTAAAGTAGGTATTCCACCTATAAAGGAAACAGATATTTTAATATCAGAAATTTTTTGGATATTTTTGATATTATCATAATTTTTCAAGCATTTTTGGGTATCATTTAATTCTTGAGCATTATGAAATTCAAGTTCTAAATTGCTTACATTCATATCTTTTTTTTTCAATTCATTAGGAGTACCCATTGCAATAATTTTTCCTTTATCCATAATAGCAATATGATCACTTAGCAAATCTGCTTCAACCATATCATGAGTAGTTAATATTATAGTCATACCAGTTTTTTTTAAATTTCGAATGAAATCCCACACTAACCGTCGGGCTTGTGGATCTAATCCGGCGCTTGGTTCATCTAAAAATAAAATTTTCGGTTTATGAACTAAACCCATTACTAAATTCAGCCGTCGTTTCATCCCACCTGAAAAATTTTTACAAGCATCTTTTCTTCCTCCAATATTCATTAGTTGAAGTAGCTTCTTACTTTCTTCCCTTGCAGATTTCTTGTCTATTCCATGCATTTCTGCAACAAATCGAACATTTTCCTCGGCTGAAAGTACATCGAAAATAACAATATCTTGTGGGCACACTCCAATTATTGATTTGATTTGATTTTTTTGTTTTTTTAAACTATTATCATCAATAATTGCATCTCCACTAGTGGGGTTTAATACAGTGGTTAACATACGAATTGTTGTTGATTTTCCTGCACCATTAGGACCAAGAAGAGAAAATAATTCTCCTTTTTTAATTTGAAAAGAAACATTATCAACTGCTTTCAGATCTCCAAATTTCTTTTCTAAAGATTGCACATCAATTATAATATCTCTTTCAGATTTTGATTCATTTATATTATATGCCTGATGATTCGAAATCACAGATAAGTCTTCTAATACTAGATCCATGTTTTTATTTAATGGCTTAAGATTATGAACATAATGGAGGCCATTTTTTATCATGGTTTTTGAAAAACATACAGACATATGTTTATAAAATAGAAAAAATTTGGGAATTCAAAATAATTAAGAATTATTTTATTTTTCCTTCATTTATCCATTTTGTTAGAATATCTATTTTCTCTTTGGCAATAGAATGACCTTGACTAAACAATCTTTCCAATTTTTTTGAATCTTTTGTTGTTCTCCCAACTCCTAAAAGATCTTCAGGTCTAAAGACGAAAACCTTTCCATCTTCTTCTAATTCTTTAATGTGATCAAGAGTTTTATTATATATTTTGTGCCTATTTTTCATTATTTCTTCAATACCATCATAACCCTTGAAAAATTTTTTAAGCAAATTGAAGTTCTTAAAAGGTTCTTTCCTGTAATCGTATTTTTGGGTTAGAAGAACAACATTTCTATCATATCCATCTTCAATAGCTTTTCTAATCGGAATAGGATCGGATACACCACCATCAAGATATTTTTTATCATCAATCTTTTTCATTTTTCCCATGAAAGGAAGACTGCATGAAGCGATTACTATATCCATCAAACTATCTCTGGTTATATTCTTCTTGTAAAAAAATTCGGTTTTTCCTGTTTCACAATTAGTTGCACCAATAACATGCTCTGTTGATGAATTAAAATATGTATCATAATCAAAAGGGACCAATTGATTTGGAATTGTATTAAAAAGAAATTTCATTCCGAATAAGGACCCATTTCGTAAAAAATTTCCAAAGCTAGAATACCTTCGATCTTTGGAAAAATCAATATCAACTGTTCGATTCCTTCCTATCTGACGAGATATATAAGATAAAGTATTTGAAACACCAGCTGAAACTCCAATTACATAAGGAAAATGCAAATTATTTTCAAGAAAAAAATCTAAAATCCCAGCGGTGTGGATAATACGTTGCCCCCCACCTTCACAAACTAATCCGATTTTTTTAATAATTGGCATACAAACATCAACTTATTTTATCCAATTACGTAAATCTCGACTTTTTTTCTTTGATTTTGCTAACAGACTTCGTACAACCTTAGTAATTGTATAAGGATTTAAACCTTGGTGACTTATCTGCTCCCATAAGCCAGTAATCCCTAATTTCGTTACACCCAGATGCTGATAAATTGGAGAATACCCAGATTCCAATAACCAAGTTCCAAATCGGATACCCAAACCAGTTTTATAATTCTGACTTTCGACTAATAGAACAAACGGAGCTTGCCCTAGTTTTTGCATCATTGCTTTATCTGTTTTATTTAATGTTGGTTTATTAATTAAACCCACAAATTTACCTTCTTCACGCAGGGTTTCAACAACATCCAGACATCTATAAAGCATCTCACCGTAAGCGACAATATAACCATCAGTTCCTTCCCGAACTAATTCATCTTTTTTTGGCTTGAATTTATAACCACTTTTTATATCAAACATATGATTTCCTTTTTCATCTAAGATAAATGGTGTAGGTGACCGTGTTGAGAAAACGAACTTTAATCCAGGATCATTAAACACCTCTTTAACTACCGCTCCCATTTGATGCCAATCAGCAGGGAAATATAATCGAGTTGTATCTCCTTCAGCTATGCCATTATCAGCGAAAAAATGATTTATACCGAAATGACAGTTGTTATCGGCCATCCAGTCAACGCCAGAATGTGAAAAATGTGCTAAAACATTAGCATCATTATACCGCGCCATTGTTATTTCAGATGGGAGCATTTCCAAAAAAGCTGAAAATGTTGCCGTAATTCCTACTCTACTTGGAATATTACCAAAACCAGCAGCCACTGAGAAATTATTTCTTTCCATGATCCCCCCATTAATGTATACTTCAGGAAATTCTTCTTTAATGAATTGAAGCCCGGTAGAGCCTGCTAAATCATTATCAATTACTTTTACCTTATGAATGCGTTCTTCATATGACATCTTTCCTAAAATTTCACAAACAACTTTACCGAATTTATCTCTAGCTTTACGGAATTCAGATGTACTACCTTTATAGTTGAACTCTGCTTTTTGCTTGAGTGCATTTTCTAATAGATTCACTGCTTTCTTGTAACCTCTTTCATTTAAATATTCCACAGCAGCTTCTTTTGGGATAACATCGTGTCCTTTTGTTGTATCTTCAATTCCTTTGATACCTTGGGCCATTTTTCTACGAATAACTACTGCAGTAGTTCCATTTGATGTTATTGCCCAATGCATTGCCTTATAGAGTGCCCGAATATCCTCGGGGTTTTCACATATTCTTGTATTAATTCCGTGACCATGCAGGGTTTTCTCAATATCATAACCACGCAAATAATCTTTTGGATGCCCAGTAATGGTCATATTATTATCATCGATGAATAATTTTACTTCCAAATTATTAGTAGATGCAAATCTCGCCGCTTCAGCATTATTTCCTTCTTGTTGTGAACCATCGCTCCCCATTATTAAGGTTTTTTGATGAGGGTTAGCTAAAGCAACACCGTTTACGAAAGGCCACATGTGACCCAACCTACCGGAGCTGAAATCTATGCCAGGTGTTTCACCTTTCTCTGGATGTCCCGGAAGCCAACAAAATGCTTGCCTGTATTGCATCAAATCTTCCAAGGCCATAAAACCATTTATAGCTGAAAGAAAATAATGAACTGCAACCCGATGGCCTGCTTCATCGAAAATAACTGGATGAATATGATTCCGTCCTTTACGTAAGCTGTCTGCAATGATCATTTCCGGAACAATATCATATGCCCCACCAGTATGACCTCCTAAGCGTTTTACTCCAGCATATGCCGTGAAAAATATTATTGCATCTCTTGCTAACTCAATATTTTTTTGCAGTTGTTTTGCTTGAGCGTCTGAAAGTTCTTCGTCGTTTAGATTTAAAATAACATGCCGATATTGTTTCATATCTATTGGAAACTTAAATTTGGAAGTCATTTGATTACATCATTACCTCTTTATGTTTTAAATTTTTTTAAAAATCTAATTAAAGTTAGCTTCTTCTTCTTTATATGATTTGGCAAAATATTTTCATTAACGGATTAATAAGAATAAAATAAAAAAAAGATTTATTTTAGAAAGGGAGTATCTGGTGGTAAAAAGGGATAAACCCGGTAAATATTAAAATCGAGTTCTTTCATTCTGTTATAATAATCTCTTTCCAATTCCCTTTCTTTGTAGACAAATCTTTTAATTTCTTCTGGAGAGAAATTGCATGAAAAATTAGAATTTTTCTGTAATCCTTCACAATATTGAATGGTTCGTCTAAAATTTTTTTCGGATGTCATTATCATTGACCAAAATGGAAAAAGATCACATTGAACAGGGCGTGTTTGATAAATCTTACATTTTTTTTTACCCTCTTCACTAAAAAGGAAAATACAATCAGATTTTTGTTCAAAATTCAATACTAAAGTTTCCATTATTTTAGTATTATCAGAATTCTCCAAATTTTCATCCCAGATGGTGAATTCGTATTTTGTAATTGATAGATATTTTTTTGCAAAATCTTTTTTGGAAATCTGAAAACCTTCAGAAATATTTCTTACATCTACCATATATATAAAGATATATCCCTCCAAATTTTTCGAGCAACAAGTACCACACTGTTGGCATTGAAAGGAAATCCCCGAAGATACGGAATCACATAAATCCACATTAGAGATTTGTATAGCAAATTTAAAAAAATTTTATTTTATTTTGATCTCTATCACTTAAAGTAACTAAACTAAAAATTAAAAGATATAAAAATAAAATATCTTTAATGCAAGTTTTTGAAGTTCTAAGTTCTATTGAAACAAAATTAATCCCAGGGAATAATTCTCAGATTAAAGAATTAATAAATCCAGAGAAAGCCTACTTAATTACAGATGATAATAGTAAAATAATTTTCATCCTAAAAGGAAAATCTACCTTAGTTTATCATTTAATAGCACAAAAATTAGCAAAAGAAATTAGAAAATTAAAACGCGGTTTTTTTGGTATCGAAGAAATTAAATCAGAAGAACAAGCAGCAAGAATTATGGGAATGGTTGGAGATGACACAGGGGCCATAAAAGAATTTGTAAATCCCGATATTCATTCAAAAGAAGACCCAATTATGGATCCAAGTAATACAAACGTAGTTTTCTTAAATACAGATCCAGCTTGGCGCAAAAGAATACAACCAAGTAATGTACAAGTTTTTAAGAAAAAGCAAAACACAGATTTAATTTTTGATAATATCAACAAAAATCCTTTAGATCCAAATTATAAAACCGATTTAGTAATAATTAATACTTCAATTTATACTCCAACAAAAAATTTAACAAAATTCTTGAAAGATCGTAAAGAAGAAAATGTATATGAAAAAATTGGAGAATTAACAGAGGGAAAGTTCTTTTCTCCAGAGTATAATTGTCGTTTTATCGTTAAAGGAGAAAATATAAATTCAATTGAATTAATACGAAAAAAGGATAAATTAAATCAGAGTTCAGATAAGATTAATGCCCCTATTTTATTTATTAGACGTATAGTTACAGAAAGATCCATTGAAACTTTGAAAAATTCGTTCAATTTACCTAAAACTGAAACTATTGATGAACTAATAGCCCGAGTAAGAGAAGAAAAAGCAAAAAGTGAGCACCTATTATCTTCTTTGGAAGAAATGAAGGATAAAAAGTCGTAAATCGGTGAAGAGATGAAGCCACCAATTGAAGTTTTATCTATATTCAATGAAATTTTGAAAAAAATCACACCCGATGATGTAGAATTAGAGCATATTAAAGAAGTTACTTCACTTATTACCAAATTTATCAGAAATAGTCAAATTCCTGATGAAATATCTATAAGTTTTATCGAACCTCAAGGTTCAACGGGATTAAAGCAAACTGCGTTAAAAAACACAGCAGACATTGATCTTTTTATAGGTATAGATCCTAAAATTATTCTAAATAATCATTTTTCATCCAAAAAGGGAAAAAAAGAATTTATCCATTCTAAATTTAAGGATTTAACAAAAAATTGGTTAATACCGTGCTTAAAAGGCCACGGT
This sequence comes from Promethearchaeum sp., assembly GCA_030613185.1. Lineage (GTDB taxonomy): Archaea > Asgardarchaeota > Lokiarchaeia > Sigyniarchaeales > Promethearchaeaceae > Promethearchaeum. The sequence goes on along the minus strand of JAUWMK010000147.1, from coordinate 1,867 downwards.
TTGAATAATGTAAAGATGAGTTATGCAGAACACCCCTATGTTTCCGCAGATTTCAAGGGAATTGAATTAGATATTGTTATATGTTTTGATGTTTCAAGCGAATATTTACAAAAAAATGGCCCAATCACATCGGTAGATCGCACACCTCACCATACCCGTTTTATCCGCGACAATATTAATGAAAAACAAAAGAATGATATTCGTTTATTGAAGCATTTTTTTAAATGCTATAATTGTTATGGAGATAAAAGTGCTCTTGGTAGAAGCGGGTTTATTGGTTACAGTTCAGAACTTCTAATATTTTCTTATGATTCATTATGGAATCTTTTCTTAAATTTCGAAGAAATTGGTTCTAAAGTTATATCTCATCCAAACATTTTCAAATCAATAAAAAATCCTTATGATAATAAATCCTATCTGACAATGAAATCAATAATATTTCCCAATGATTACTTAATAATATTGGATCCTACCGACATAAATAGAAATGTCGGCTCTTCTATTTCAAAAAGGGCCTTCAAGTTTATTAATTTCCAAATTCAAAATTTCTGTAGAAAACCTGATATATCGTTTTTTGAATACCGAGAACTTCCTTCTATCAAGAAATTAAATTTGAATAAAGAGCAACTCTCTCATTATTTCTATGTACAATATAAGGAAATTCAAGAGGATCATTATACTAAATATAGGGACAAATTATATTCTCTCATGGATCAAGTGATAAAGAAAGCCGGGAGAGAAAACACGTTGGAACCCAGATTTAGTAATGTAATTGGCGAATTAATATTTGATACCGATAAAGGTCAATATATTTTATCCTTTTTTACAGATTCTCCACAGATAAGCGCGGATTTTAAAAGAGAAGGGCCAAAAAAGGAATCAAAATCACATTTTAAAAAATTTAGAGAAAAACATCCAGATGCTTTTGAAGAAAACGATCTGATTTTCCTTATTTTGAAACGACCTTTCACGCATTTTAAGGAATTTTTGGAATATAATTTGACTAAAAAATCAATAAAAGGATTGGATCTTATCAAAATTGGCTCCGCTATTGATTCTAAATGCCCATCGTACACAGAAAAAGGAATGGGGAATTTACATGAAAATGTAATTCCATTTATTTAGAGTTTATTGTTTTATTTCTTTATTCTGGCCATATATCCGCAAATACATGACAATTTTCCACACATTGGGCAAATTTCAATTTTAGTTTTTGTTCTTTTAACAGATGTTCTTCTTCTGATTCTACTTTTCAATATGGTTTTCTTTTGTATGGGTGAAATGTCTGTTAAACGCGGTTGTACTTCCGTTTCTCGAGTAGTTGATGATAAATTTTTTTTAGTTACTCTATTGGGAACACCAAACATATTGTAACCTATACTTGGTTTTTTAGCTGATTTCACTGTCTTTTCAAACTCTATGTTTGACTTGATTTCAACTTTTTTCTCTGTAATTTCATTTGATTTTACATTTTCAACAGAATCTTTATTATTTAAAGAAATGGGATGTTTTTCTGATGAAATTGTAGAATTATTAATTGAAACTTTTTTACTTGCAGAATCTTGTTGCTCAATTAACTTTTTAATTTTTTCTTCAATTTTTACTTCTGCAATTTCACTCTGAAAAATATTTGAAATTTCATTTGACTTTTTTGGTTTTTTCATTGGAACTGATTTATCAGAAATTTTAATTGATTTTGGTGCCTTAACGGGTTCTAATGTAAGATTTAATACTTTAGCTTTATCAATTTTCTTCATAATATCTTCTATTGATCCAGACATAGATTCTTCTTTAACAGATTCAGGTGCAATTTTTTCAATAGGCTTTGATGGTACTTGAACTGGTTCAGGAACTACTTCTTCAACTG
>JAUWMK010000222.1 GCA_030613185.1 Promethearchaeum sp. | reverse complement strand
TATCTTGAAGTTTGGCCCCCAATTATTACAGGAAGTTCTTGCGAAGGAGGAAGCACGCTTTTTCAATTAGATTATTTCGGTAAACCTGCTTTTCTCTCTCAAAGTGCACAATTGTATTTAGAAACACTCATTTTTGCACATAAAAAGGTATTTGCATTAACTCCAAGTTTTCGTGCAGAGAAATCACGCACAACTCGTCATTTAGCAGAATATTGGCATTTAGAAGCAGAAGCTGCCTTTCTTGATCTAAACGGTATCATGGATTTTGAAGATGGACTTGTAACTGAAATGATTCATAAAGTAGCTCGAGATGAAAAGAAATCTCTAATTGCTTTAGGTAGAAATCCAAAGGACCTTCTTACAATCAAAGCACCATTTGAAAGAATAAGATATGATGAAGCTGTCGATATTATCAACAGTAAAGGAGTAAAACTGGAATGGGGTGAAGATTTTGGAACTGGACATGAAAGGGCACTAACTCAAGATCTAAAATCCCCTATTCACGTCACCCATTTTCCTAGACAAATTAAGGCATTTTACATGAAAACCTTGGATGGAAAAACTGCAGAATGCAATGATTTACTGGCTCCTGAAGGGTATGGTGAAATTATTGGATCCAGCCAAAGAGAGGAAGATATTAAGATAATTTCAGAAAATTTACTACGAGATGGATCAGATCTAGCGGACTATGAATGGTATTTGGATTTAAGACGGTTTGGAAGCGTTCCGCATTCAGGATTTGGATTGGGTCTTGAGAGAGTAATGAGATGGATTTGTAATTTGGAGCATATTCGAGACACTATTGCATATCCAAGAGTCATGAATAGAAGCACTCCTTAATTAGCATGAATATGTAAAAAATTGAAATTCTTTTTTTTTATAATCCTAAATTTGATAGAAGCAATCAATAGCTGAAGACATAAACCAAATTTATAAAGAATATGAAAAAATATGCCCGTTAGAAGTAAAAATGAAAATATAGAAAAATCTGATAATAAGAAGATTTTTTCTAAATTATTTTCTAAAGAATTAGTGCTATTATATCTAACATTTTGCATGTTCTTTATGTTAAATGAGATAATAGGTCTCGGAGGAGATCTATTTTTAACAGAAAACGATGAATTATTAATTCTTTCAGCCCTTAAGATATTTGGGACAATTTCTTTGATCTTTTTACCAATCTTAATCGTTCGATTAAGCACAAAGATTGGAAATATTTGGGTCGCAAGAATAGCAGTTATTACACTTTCAATATTAGGAGCTTTAATATTTTTTGATGAACGGCTAATTTATCTTTATATTTTTACTTTTCCAGTAATTATTCGTTTAATAAACAACGGACTCAACCCATATATTATTAAGATATCTAAAAAAACTGATTCACTCCAAGATAATTTAAGTAAAGTTTTTTCAATTCGGGATTTTTTCTTGTATCTTGGGTGTGGACTAGGTGCATTATTTGGAACCATTCTAAAAAAGATCAATCCCTCATATGAATTTCTTTTCCAGATTAGTGCAAGCATAATTTTGATTTTATTAGTAATATTATTTATTGGTCTTAAACCTCAAAATTCAAAAATAAAACTGGAAGTAAACGATAAAGTAGAAGAAATGGAAGAAAAAATAGAAAAAGAAGAAGTTGAAACAGATAATAAGATGAAATTTAAGGATATAAAAAATAAAAAATATTTAGTAATATTTTTAGTAATTTCTTGTCTTAATTCCTTCATTGGAACACTATTTGCTTTTCTTCCTACTTTAGCCTTCTTTACTGGATTAAACGTAATTGATATTTTTCAGGCCTTCAGCATTGGATATATAATTGTTGCATTTCTTAGCATTGGAATTGCATTTGTTGCTCCAAAATCTAAGAAAAAAGCAATTTATCTAATTGATCTAATTTTTGATGTAATTCCGCTTGGTTTAATATTATTCTCAAATGGAAACTTGATAATTATGTCGATAGCGATTATACTGTTTATTGGTCGCGATTTTATTAAACCCATTAGCATGGACTACTTTTTTTCATTGTTTAGCTCCAAAGAAACAGAATATATTTGGGGATTAATCGGCACAATTCCAAGCTTATTTTCATTTGGATTTACTTTACTTATGCCAATTTTAATTGTTATAAATTGGAAAATTCCGATTTTTATTTCAATTGCAATTGCGGTTGTTGTAACTATAATTGCTTTCAAATGGTTACCATCTACTAAAAATTGAACATCTAGGATATCGAACGATTTTTAACAACGTATTCAATAGCTTCTTTCATTTGAGGTTTAGTTTGTGTATCTGATATTATTGGTTCACCAATTTCTTGCAATAAGATCATTACAATTTGATCATTTTGATTTTTCTTATCATTGTTCAAAAAATGCAAGATTTTTGCTGAATCTCCCCGTAAATCTAGATCAGAAAGGAATAACGGTAATTTGTACTCTCTTAACAATCGTTGAACACGATCAAATGTTATTTTTGATAATATTCCACATTTCATAGCTAAATAGTTCACAGCGTTCATTCCTAAAGCAACTGCAAATCCGTGAGAAATATTCGAATATCCAAGGGTTTCTTCAAGAGCATGTCCAATAGTATGGCCATAATTCAATATTTTGCGGATTCCTGCATCTCTTTCATCTTGTTCAACTATGTTCACCTTATATTGCACAGAAAGGGAAATAAGTTTAATTAAAAGGGAAAGATTAAGTTCAAATATCTCAACAGAATTCTTTTCCAAGAATGAAACATATTCTTCTCCTGATAAAATCGCTTGTTTTATTACTTCAGCCATTCCATCAATCAAATATTTTTCTGGAAGAGTTTCTAAAAGAGAGGGATCAATTAAGACTTTTTCTGGATTATTGAAAACTCCCACAACATTTTTACCTATAGAAGAGTTTACACCTAATTTCCCCCCCACAGAACTATCAACCATGGCTAAAAGGGAAGTAGGAATCTGTATAAATGAAATTCCCCTCATATATGTGGAAGCTACAAATCCACCCATATCTCCAGTAACACCTCCTCCAAGAGTTATTATGCATGAATTTCGATCAAGACGGAGAGCTATCTGTTCATGAAGATAGGAAAAAATATTAAGATTTTTATTTGATTCACCCGCAGGAAAAGAAATGAGATCACATGTAAACTTTTCCGCAGTGATTAATTGCAAAAGGGTCTCACCGTAATATCTTTTCAAATTTGAATCACAAATAATAATATACTTCTTGAAATGAGAAAGGTATTTGATAACATTATAGAAGCAATTTTTTTGAATGACGATGTCATACGCTCGTGAATTTGATTTACATAGTATCGTGATCGCGTTATCTTTCATAGTGTTCTCCACCTATTGGTAGAATTTTTCAAGAATTTCAAAGAAATGAGGAAACGATTTTTCCACACAGGAAGGATTTTCAATTAGGATATTGGGAATTTTTAACCCCATTATAGAAAATGCCATCGCCATCCGGTGATCATTGTATGTATTAATTTGTGCTCCATGATATTTCTTTTTTGGGATTATCTTCATAGATTGTGAATTTGTTTCAACCCCAACTCCAATTTTTCGCAGTTCAGATGCAGTCGCTTCAATACGATCTGTCTCTTTATGTTTCAAATGTGGAATATTTGAAATAAATGATGCAGATGATGCAAAACTTGCCACAATACACAATGATTGAACTATATCAGGACAATCTCCCATATCTATAATTATTCCAGTGAGTTTTTCAAGTGAGTTTCGAGATAGTTGAATGCTATCTCTCTCAATACGTACTTGACAGCCCATGCGACGTAAAATATCTAGAAAGATCATATCTCCTTGACATGTACTTGAATTTAATCCTTTAATTTTAATTTTTCCTCCACAGATAGCCACTGCTGCGAAAAAATATGATGCGTTTGAAAAATCACCTTCAACAAAATATTTAACTGCAGAGTATTGTTTCTCATTCGATACATGCAAATCATTAGACAATTCTCCTTTTTGTACTTTGATTCCAAATTGGTCCATTACATCAATTGTAATATCAATATATGGGCGGGAACGAATTTCAGATATTGGTTGAAGTTTAATAGGATTTTGGGCAAATGGAGAACTAATAAGAATCGATGAGAAATATTGTGAACTGATATTTCCCTTCAAGTGACACATTCCTCCTTTCAATCCAGGAAAGATTTTCAGAGGAGGAAAACCAGTTTTTTTTAAATACATGATTTCACATCCCAATTCAAGAAGTGCATCAACAAGATCTCCAATAGGTCTTTTATACATTTGTGAATTTCCCATAATGGTTATCGGACGGTCAGCTAAAGTGCATAAAGTAACAAAGAAGCGAAGAGAAGTTCCTGAATTTCCGAAGAACAAAGAATCTGAGGGAACTTGAAAATGACCTCCATTTCCATGTATTGTGATACCAATGGAGTTCTCTTCAATTTTAACACCCATCGATTTTAATGCATTTAGTGTCATTAGTGTATCACTACAAAGACATGAATTTTCAATTTGAGAAACTCCATTTGCTAAAGCAGCCATTATAAATGCGCGATGAGTGATACTTTTTGATCCTGGAATATTTAGTTCAAGATCCACTTGCTCTTGGAGAGGTAATATTTCTATGATTTTTTTTTCAGATGTAACTTCCATTTGTATGTCCGTCCTATATTTTTTTTCAAAAAAATTCTAAACGATTCGATTATATGAACCCAAATTTCGAACTTGGGCACTTATTTGTAATTCTTCCAAACATCCTTGTAAAATAGGATTTGAAAGATCCGCTTGAATATCCAGATAAAACACATAATCTCCTAATCTTCGTTTTGAAGGTCGCGATTCTATTTTGGTGAGATTAATTAGTTTCACTGCAAATATCTGCAAAATATCGTTCAATAATCCTGGTCGATCGTCTCGTGGATCAATTAACAAAGTTGATTTTGATTTTACCCTAGAATTAAAATATTGCTTAACATGGTCCTTTGAACTTACTACAATAAATCGAGTCGAATTATATGATGAATTATGAATATTTTCTGCCAACATGGGTATTCCGTAGAGATTCAAGCAAATTTTGGGAACAATTGCGCCGATTGTCTTAGACTTCGTCTTTTGAATTATTTGAGCTGATTCTGCATTACTTGTTGTATAAATCACTTCTACTGAATTTAGCTTGTTCTCAATAAAATGATCGCATTGAGCATAAGCTTGGGGATGCGCATGAATTGTAGTAATTTCGGAAAGATTTCCGTGTCCTGTAAGAAAATGCGAAATTTCTAGATCAAGTTCAGCAACTATTTCCATTCCTTGTTTATTATATTCAATAATATTGTCCATACTACTTCCAATTGAACCAGCAGTTGAATTTTCTAATGGAATTACCGCTAAATCACAACCATTATCAGCTTCCCGAAAAACTTTTGAAATAGTACGCTCGAAACTCAATTTCTTCTCTATTTCTATTGGTTTTAGATAATCAATAACCTTTAGAGCAGCTTGATGTGAAAAAGTCCCTTGGGGACCTAAAGTCGAAATAGATATTTGATCAAGATTCATTTAGTTTCACCATTTCTTTAATTAACTGATTACTTTCGTCCATAGCCTTTTCTTTGAAATTTTCAAAGAAATTGGATGCAAATTCAAATTTTTCAATAAATCCATTAAGATCTTTGGTTAAAATAATTTTTGACATTTCCTCTAACGTTAATTTATGCTCTAATAACGTATTTTGGGTAAACGGATTATTCATAGGTATATTTCCATATAATCTACCATTTTGAGCAAAAATTCTCCCAATCATCGCCAATTCCATTCGATAGATGGGACTTGTATATTCTAGTGTTTCATTGATATCAAAACCCATTTTTGCCATAGTTATTCCTATTGAAATACTGTTGAAATGTATTAAAACTTGGATTAAACTCATCATTCGATCATGGTTTTCGGGAGTTGTAATCTTGAGTTTTACTTTTTTCTCTTCAAAATATCCTTGAATTACTGAAAGCCAATTATTTCGATCGCGGACAGGTGTGATTATCATAGTCTGCTTGGCAATAGATCCAACAGAGGGGTTAAACATAGGATGCAACCCAATAACATCTGCTTCAGATTGTTTCATAATATCCGATGTAACCATTTTAATCGAAGTCATATCAATAATAAGTTGATTTTTTGTTAGATAAGGTATTATTTCTTTGATTACATCTACTGTTTTGTCAATAGGTACTGATACAACTATAATATCTGAAGATTTAGCAAGATTTACATTTGTTAAAGAAGTACCTAAATCAGAAATAATAACATTGATAGTATCTGAAGAAAATATAGAGGAAAAATAAGCGCCTATTTGTCCATGACCTCCAATAATCCCAATTGTATAATTTTTCAATACTGAAACTTTATTTACAGCACAATTCATAGTTTTTATATCTTCCATATCAATTCCACCTTATTCTATTTTTTGTTTCTGCAAAGAACGCATTTCTGTAATTATTAAATTGAAGATTTTCTGTATTAATTCAGGACTTATATCATTTTCTTTAGCTAACCGTAAATATTTCTCACTTAGCTGTCGTTCCCGTTCAGGTTGATAGACTGGGATGGCATTTTTACTTTTGATTTCTATTAAAGCTGGAACAAGATTTATTCGATTGGCAATTAAATCAATAATATCTTCATCAACGTAGTTTATTCGCCTCCTAACTTCTTCTAAATTCATTGTTGTTCCGGTCACCAATTTTTTTTCAAGCTCTAAAATTGGTTTAATTTGCTCAATTAACTCAAAAAACATTTCAGGAGGAAGTGATTGGGCACCATCACATTTTGCTGCATCTGGATTATAATGAACTTCAATTAGAATTCCATCAGCGTTGGATACGATCGCAGCTTTACTAACCGGTGCAATTAAATCACGGTTTCCAGTTGCATGACTTGGATCAACTATAATTGGTAAATGGGTACGCATTTTCAGTAATGGAATTATAGATAAATCCAAGGTATTTCTTGTTGTTGTGGAGAATGTGCGAATTCCACGCTCACATAGAATAATATTTTCATTACCTTCCACCATTAAGTACTCAGCAGCATATAACCATTCATCAATTGTAGCAGACAAACCTCTTTTAAGAATGATAGGTACATCAGATTTCGAAGCTTCTTTTAAAAGATCATAATTCTGCATATTTCGCGCACCAATCTGAATTATATCGACATGATTGGCAGTTATTTTTATATCTCTAGGATCCATAACCTCTGTAACTGTGGCAATATCCAAATCTTCCCCTAAATCTTTAATAAGTTTTAATCCTTCACGACCTAACCCTTGAAAAGAATAAGGAGATGTACGAGGTTTGAATACAGATCCACGAATGATATTTGCTCCAGCTTTTTTAACTATCTTAGCAGTTTCAATATATTGCTCCGGACTTTCAATAGCACATGGTCCTGCAGCAATAGCAAAAAATTTGCCTCCAATTTTCACATTATTTACATTAACAACAGTACTAACGGGTTTATATTCCCGACTGAATCGCATTACTTTTGACATTTCGTATTTTTCTCCATAGTGAGTTCTTCTTTTTTTTATTTTAGTTATGTTTTAAACCAAATTTTATCGTTTTAATCAAAAAAAAGGAAATTTTACACAATAAACAATATTATAAGATAAAATAATAGAGAACTATTGTAAGAATTATGATGGCAATCTAAACTCAAAATTTCCATTTGACCCTAAATTAGATTACCATAAAGGCATAGAAATAAAAACGATAAAAA
>JAUWMK010000439.1 GCA_030613185.1 Promethearchaeum sp. | reverse complement strand
TCTTCTTTAAAATTATATTTAGTTTCTTTTATTTAATTTTCTTTAGTATCATTTATCTTTTTCTTCTTAAGCATGGATTTATAATTGATTTTCTAATTAAAAAAAAGTATTGAATTTTTAAAAAAGAGATTTCGGTTCCGGTAATTTTTCTTGAGCAGAAGAATCGAACATTGCACCCATTCCCTGTCCTTTAGAGGTGGGTTGTGATACTTTAAATAATTTATTTATTAATGTTGAATTAGTGAAACTACATAACATATACCAACCAGTAAAGCCGATAAACCCATGATCAATAATAATATTTCCTAAAACTGAAAACATTTCTGAGCGCAACATACTTACAATAAAGGTGGGAAATTCTTGCATTGGATTCATTGAGGGACTGGCTACAGGAATTTGGATTGTAGTACCTTCGGGAGTAAACATACTACGGATTACGTAGAAAAATACAATCATTGGTAAAAATGTGAAACAAGTTGGTTTCAATCTCGACATGCTCATCTTTTGTTCCATATTTTTAATACTGGGATCCCTTCGTTGCCACTTTGGGTATTCCTTAGCATATTTTTTTGGATTATCTTCTGATAATTTTCGTAATTCTTTTTTTTTGGTTTTATGATCATTAATAACTTCTTGTTGCCTGGCTAATTTATCATGATCAACCAAAAGCTTATTGAGAAGAGTGGAAGACAGTGATACCAAAATACTTACAAAGTATATAAACCACATCGAAACAGGAGGTGTTGATAGAAATTTTATAAAATCTGCCCAAGCTAAAATCATTATATATTACTAAAATAATGAGATCAAAAAAATTTTTTGAATTTAATATTAATTTAAAAAATAATATAATAAAAATAGAATAGAAATATTACATACCTAAGAGTCCGCCCATACCAGGCATTGACTCTGCAGCGGCTTCTTTTCCTATTGTTTCAGCATAATTTTGAATTATTCCTACACTAAGAAGTAATCCAGTTCCCGAAGAGAGAGCTCCTAGAAAATCTGCAGTGAAACTGAGTAGCCCCACAATAATTCCACACATTATAGTCAAAGTCGGAATATATCTTTTCAAGATTTTCTCAATTACTTTTTCAGAACGTCTAAAACCAGGAATTTGCATTTTTGAATTAATAATTTGCCCAGCAATATCACGAGGTGCCAAACCTGAAACTTCAACCCAAATACGGCCAAAAACGATACATATAGTAATGAAAATGAGTAAATATCCAACACTATGAAGAAATAATCCTCCTGCATTTTGATCATTTGCCGGATCAAGAATATAGGACAGCCCCTGAGGCGGAGTTATTAAATATAATAGCCCCCCAATTGGTTGTAGATGTGACGCGTTAACCCCTGCATCAGCTTGTTCGAATCTTCCTATAAATCTTATCCAAACTTCCCAAGTTGGATGAGATTCCACTTGATTCCATAAAATTTGTCCAAAAAATAGGAAGTTAGCATATAGAGCTTGAGCAAGAATGACGGGAATATTTGAGACATATAATAATTTCATAGGATATTTTCCACGATAACCTTTATGGCCTGCATAGGTTAACGGAATTTCAACTTGCATAGTTTGAACATAGATTACAGCAAGAAATATAATAATAGTTGTTACCAAACCCAGCAAACCTGGAGCCCCTGCTTTTCTAATCCATAAATCCATAATTCCAATTTCTTCGCCAGCTTGTTTGTGCCCTCCTGGAAATTGATTTGATGAAAATAAGACTTGGAAGAATGCAATTATAATTCCTCGTGGAAGAAAATCACTTCCTGCTGCGGAAACATCAATGAAAGAGAATGCATTCCAAAAGATTTGTCCAGCAACACCCGTAGCAATAAACAGAGATACACCAGAGCCTAACCCATATCCTTTTTGTAAGACTTCATCTAACAGAATAATAACTTGTCCGGCTATGAATAGCTGAAGGAAAATTAATATTTCAAACATTGTTGATTCAATTTCACCAAAAGCACCACCTTTAATATATGCAATACTTTGGAAAATTGTTAATGCAATGGCAATTACTTTTTGAGCCCCAGTAAAAAGTGCACGATCTGTTGGATCTCCCATGTTGACATTAATCAGTTTTGAACCTTGAAGCAACTGCATAATCAAACCAGCGGTTACTATGGGTCCAATCCCCATTTCTGTTAAAGTTCCACGTTTTGAAGCTAAGATGACTCTCAACCAGTAATAATAATCTGTGCCCTGATCCGTCTGAATACCATAGATTGGTATATTCGACATGATAATATAAATTATGAGGATAACAAGAGTATAAATGATTTTATCTTTGAATGAGATTTCTCTTTCGGGTTTTCTAATTTCAGTCGTGATTCTCGTAAAAGGTGAAAAGAATCGCAAAAATTTTGAAGTCATTGCAAAAAAAAAAAACACGATAAAATATCAATTTTTTCATACATAACATGAAAAAACACAGACACATTTTTTAATTAAAAATTCAAAAAATTAATTTCTTATGTTAAAATTAATTTTGTATGTCAGAAAATCCCGAAAATGGTGTTAAGACATCTATTAAATTAAATCCATGGGGAGATGATTTAGTTGCAGACGAAGATTATATTCGCTTATGTGAAGAATTTGGGATAAATCTGGTTCAAGAACTTGAAATTCCCTATTCA
>JAUWMK010000418.1 GCA_030613185.1 Promethearchaeum sp. | reverse complement strand
TTCGTCCAATTTCCATGGCGTGAAGAGAGTGATTTCTGCAAAAATCTATTGTCTTCGACAAAACAACCTAATTTTGAGATAAATCATGATTTTTATTAATTAAAAAAGAGATGCAAAACCCTCATTTGTCAAAGGGAAATTCCACCTAACATATAAGGAACAAAATTCTCTTTAATACATCGGAAGGAATTTCAGACATTCCTACTTATTCTCAAGATTGCTCGCAAAAAAATGAAATTATTTCCCACTTAAAATCATCTTGGAGAAGATAGTTAAATATAATTAGATATTATCATGTAGTAAAAATGAAAAGGAGTGATTAGATAATAATGCAACTTAAAGAAAAAATCGGCCAAAATGTTTCTATCGTTGGAAAGATCTCGAACATTATGTGGCAACATATGGTTGCCTACGAACCAGATTACCCAGAGATTCTCTATTTTGACCCTAAAAATGGGGATGCTCAAATTGTGCTCTATGCTAAAACACAGATTGAAAATAAACCCAATAAATATGTGAAAGTGTTTGGCAAAGTAAAGGAAATTAAAAGTTCTCGCCAAAAAGGGCAGAAAATTGAGGATGGAGATTATCGGGAATATCATCTCATTGTTAACAGGTACGAATATGTGGATTAATCTGTTCAAACCTCAATAAAGTGTTTAAATACGATCTTCCTAAACATTTAATGAAGGGACTCGAATAAAAGTTGCATAATTCTGGGATAATTAAAAAAATCACCAAATATCTCAAAGAGAGAATTTAATACCTTTCAAGTTTGTTCAGGAAAGAAGCAAGATAAAAAGGATATTTAAAAAAATTAAGTAAAAAAATAATTAGTTGCCCATATATAACGATCCATCGCAAAATCATACCAAATGGTTATCCAAAAACAAACCAGCACTATAATAATACCCCATATTTTTTTGGAACGAATCACCTCAAAAAAAGTCACCATTATCAAGACAATAAAAATTAACATGATCGAAGGCAGAAAAAGAGTATTATCTCTAAAATTTATAAATTGGAAAATTCGTGTTAGGAAAGAGAGATCTTCACCAGTCTGGAGACTTTGATTCAGATTGATGGAAATGATCAAGAAAAGTCCTAACGCTACCACTGAGGTGAAACTGTAAATAAACTGAGTTTTTTTCTTAGATAGAGCTGAAGTTCGCAGGTTCATTGTATTCGTTCGATCTGGGATAAGTGAATGAAAATCCCGAATTATAAATAAATAGCCAAGGAAACTTAGTAATCCATACACTATGCCATGAAATTCTGCAAGAATGATTGCGAGTTTAAAAAACAATAGTGGGAGCAATATCTCGTAATATCCAATGATCATTATTAGATACAAAGCATTTGTCAATAAACTCCACAGATTTGTAACAACAATGATTATTATTCCTGTGGAAACTTGAATTCTGGTTGATTTCTTTAGATATGTACCAAAAAAACCCCATGTTCCGATGTTCAATGCATTGGAAATACCGAAAAATCCCCATTCAATCCAAAAATAATACCACTGTTTGGAATCTAAGACCTCGTTCCAATTGGGCATAATGCTAACATAAATAAAACCAGATGAGAAATTCCAGATGGTCAATAGCAAGAAAAATAATATTACCCATGGTTTTGGTTTTGGCCGATCACTTACCCCTCTTAATTGAAGGATCCGGATGATGACCAGAAGGATAACTAACGCGATAAGAATCTTTAAACCCAGATATGAGTAATTAAAAACTCTCTCAGCCAAATCTTTAAATGAAACCCAATCATCAAGAATTGGATAAAATAGATTAATAATAAAAAGTCCAAGAAGTACGAAGGATGCATTTCGGAGTTGGTGGATTCGATGGGTTCTGTGGATTTGAGGTTTTTTTAATTTCCTTGGATTTTCATTGCCAACTTTCTCTTCTGTATTTTTGATGTGTTCTTTTGGGGATTTATTTACAATACCTCCATCTTTCATAATTGTGTAATTTTCGGGAGCAATTACTCCTTTTTTTTTCCTTATCCAATAACTTAGAATTAATGAGATGGAGGCTACGAAGCCGATCAATAAAGGTGTTAGGGGAATAAGGTAATATGTGTAGATAGATGCATAATTTATAAATTTGAAAACTTCAGATTCGGTTTGTTGGGTGTGAATGGTGAAAAAATTGGTTCCAATTCCGCGAAATTCGGTATTTTGGATATATTTGTCATCGAAATATTCAATATGCATTCCACAATCTTCACCTGGTTGAATATTCAGAAGTGAGAGTGGAATGGCAAATTCGGCAAAAATATTCCCCTGTCCGGTGGATAAATTATTCGTACTCTCACATTTCACTTTGCTTTCATCAATTCTATAATTAACCGAGACATCATTTCCGGAAGCCCAAACAATGAAATCATTTTCTCCTTCCAAAGCCTCAAAATTAATATCTGTGTGTCCTGATCTGTCAATAAATTCTACTTCGAGAATTTTTAGTGCAAAGAAAAGATAATTTGCATCATTCTTAAAATAGAGGTCCATCCGCCGATCTGATTCATAAAACCATGAAGAATTGGCATAATCTCTCACATTAAACCATATCAGAGAATGACTGGCTTCTCCCCACTCTTCTTCATACAAAATACCATCAATGGTAACGGTTTTAGTAGCTTCGGTTGAAGATATGTCATTAATTTCTACAAAACTTGTTCCGTCGGCAGCGGCCTTACCCGAAAACAAAACCATGAAGATAAACGTTATCGTTAGTGCTATGAGTATATATTTTTTTTTCATTTTTATCTCACGTAATTATTTTTAGAAGTCTTTTGTTTTAATTTCAGCCTCAAAATTAATAAATATTTTGGAAATTTCGATAAGTTCTTTGAAGGACTTGTAGTTGGGATCAAGCTTCTAAAAGAAAAATTATCAAGGTAAATAATCCCTTTAACTAAAACCTTTGACATATTCAAAAATAATCATTTATAAGGCAGAAATTCTATTAATTGTATAATTCGCTCATATCCGAGAACAAAGAAATTTTTTTTGTTTATTTGGCTTGATTCAGGCATTCTAACTAAAACAAAAAACTAATCAAATAAGTGAGCCATTATGACACGAGCCAATAGGCGCGCTTGCCGCGCATGGTCCAAATCTTCGATGGAACGATCTGGAAAATTTGCCGGATATTGCGAATTATGTGAATCGCGAACGATTTCAAAAGGAAATGGCGTCTTTGTCTGCACTCAATGCGGACTCGAACAGCCTTTTCATCCCACAAAGTAAGTATTTGTGGTCTTTTTTTTTTATTCTCAAACTTGGGAAATAATTTGTCATATTCATTTTATGTGGGAATTGGGATTAATAGTTTAATATGCCTATGTTCCATTTTATCCTACGTATTTATATTTAAATAATAATAAATTAATTTTAATCAATCATGAGTAATAAACTCTTGAAAAAATTCCCTACGATTGCTTGTTGTGGATTAGATTGTGG
>JAUWMK010000279.1 GCA_030613185.1 Promethearchaeum sp. | reverse complement strand
TGCGTCAATTATGCACACGTTGTATTATCATGTATGGAGGGCAAATTGTCGAAGATGCGGATATGGATTCCATTATAAATGCTCCAAAACATCCCTATACTCAAAGTTTAATCAGCTCTATTGTCTCTTTTAATCCTGATGGATCTGTCGAAGCTGAACTAACACAAATTGAAGGTAAACCTCCAGATTTACGTGAACCTCCAAAAGGATGCAGATTCCACCCCCGTTGTCCAAAAATGATGGAAATTTGTCAAAAAGAGACACCTCAATCATATTTTCCAAATAGTGATAATCATCCTGTAAAATGCTGGTTATATGCTGAGAAATTCAAAGAAAGTCCAATGGAGAAATAAAAAATGACTGAAAATGATCTAATGTTGCAATTTAATAACGTAAGTAAAGAATTTAGTTCCGGATTATTAAAAGTAACTAAAACTCTGGCAGTGAATGAAGTTTCTTTTGATATCAAAAGGGGAGAAATTTTATCACTTGTTGGTGAGAGTGGAAGCGGCAAATCAACGATTGCTAATATGATTTTGCGAATTATCAAACCTAGTATGGGACAAATTTATGTTAATAAGAAAAATATTTCAGAATTTCCTCTCGAAGACTATTATAAGCAAGTACAAATGATTTTTCAAGATCCTTTTAGTTCCTTTAATTACTTTTATAAGGTCGATCGGGTGCTAAATCAAGCAGTTCTTTTTCGCTATGGTAAGATTTCTAAAGAAGAGAGGAAAAAACATATTCATAAAGTTTTAACATTAATTAGTTTAAACCCAGAAGAAGTTCTTGGGAGATATCCCCATCAATTGAGTGGCGGTCAACTCCAACGATTTTTATTAGCTAGGATCTTAATTATTGAACCCAAAATCCTAATTGCGGATGAACCGACAAGCATGATTGATGCATGTGCTCGAGCCGAGATTTTAAATCTGTTAAAACACTTACGAAAGGAAATAAATCTCTCAATTATTTTTATTACCCACGATATAGGGCAAGCTCAATTTATCTCAGATCGAGTAATTATTATGGAAGGTGGAAAATTTGTGGAACAAGGGCTAACAAAACAAGTCTTTTTAAATCCAAAACATAAGTATACTCAAAATCTTTTAAGAAGTGTTCCAAGCCTTTATCGGAAATGGACTTAGTTCTCACTTTTTTTTTTTTATACTTAATAAGAATAATCAAATATATAATAGAAATGGAATAAATAGAAATGGGGGATAAAGCGTGGATTCTGTGAATAGTAAGAAATTGGGATACAAAACAATGAGTGAAATTTGTGAAATTCCCAAGGCCATTCAACAAACTATTTTTCAGAAGAAAAATCGGGAACAAATTTATACTATAGCAAAAGGCATTGTCGAGAGCGAATGTTCTTCAATATACATTTTCGGTTCTGGAACAAGTTATCATGCGGGATTAGTTTCAATGTATTGGTTCAATCAGCTAGCGAAATTTCCCACGCAGTGTGAACTAGCTCCTGAATTCCCCTATTTAATTGAACCTATTATTGGCCCAAAACATGTATCTATTTGCATTAGTCAATCAGGTGAATCTGAATTAACGAAATATTCTGCGTTAAAGGCGAAAGAAAAAGGGAGTCATGTTATTGCAATTACAAATAATAAATCCAGTAGATTAGCAAAAATCACAGGTGACCAAACTTTATCCACCTGTGCTGGACCTGAAGAAAGTATTTTGGCAACTAAAACTTATTTATCGGAGCTTGCAGTTCTGGCTGCTTTGGCCATTGATCTCGCCTATTTAAGGAATAAAATCACAAAAGATCACTATCAATCACTTTGGGATGAATTTAAAACGATTCCAAAATTAATCGAAATGACTCTTCCTCTTTTCCATGAACAAATCCGAAAAATTGCTCCATTCTTTAAGTTCTCCCGAAATTGCTTTGTAATAGGAGCAGGACCAGATTATGCAAACTGCATGGAAGCAGCATTGAAATTGAAGGAAGGTGCTCGTATTTTTTCTCAAGCGTTTTCCACCGCCGAAACACCCCATGGTCCTATTACTCTGCTTTCTGATCCCAGAGATGCTTTCGTTCTATGTATCATCTCTCGTCCTGAAGCCAAAACTCGTTATAATGATATTGTAAAATTAATCTCCAGGTTAAAAAAACGTGGAGTAACCATTCTAGGGATTAAAGATCCTATTTCTGAGATAAAAGAATTGGACATTGCCATTAATATTCCGAAATGCAGCGAAGTATTTCATCCTCTTTTTTCAATTATCCCGGTCCAATTGTTGGTGGTGGAAATTGCCACCACGCAGAATCTTGATTGTGATGAACCCAAAGATCTCTCGAAAATATCCTCACTCTGATTTTTTTTATTTATATTATTTCATATTTTAGGTATTCCAGAGAAATTTTGGATGAAATCATCATCAACGCAAACAATTTTTAAATATTCTCTTTTAATTTGGTAAAATGTTGGTAGATAGAATCAAAAATTTTATTATATGGCTCTATATAGAACATCTTATAATGAATGAGTTTTATGTTGGTACACAACTTTTTTTAGGCTTTAATGAAAAAGAAAATTTCACTAAGAATGATATAAAAAAAAAAATAATTAGTGCAAAAGAATTAATAAATTTACAAAGTATCATGATCTGGACACAATATGACCCAGAAATATACACTTTTATAATTGAAGTCTGCAAAGAGAATGATATTGAGACTTATTTATGGTTTCCTGTTTTATCTGATATATGTAGTTTTGAAGTAAAAGAAGAGCATTTATTATTAAATTATGAAGGCTCAAGAGGTTATGGGAAATTTGGAAAATGGGATATGCTAGACTCTCTTGGAAATGCATTTAAATTTGTATGTAGTAATAATCCAAATGTAATGGATCAAGTTTTTGATATTTTAAAAGATTTATTAAGAAAATATGATTTTGATGGGGTTTTTTTTGATAAAATAAGATTTCCTTCAATTGCAAACGGTTTTGAATCCTTATTTACTTGTTTTTGTGAATTCTGTCAAAAAAAGTTTGAAGCAAATTACAATTATTCATTATCTTCATTCAAAGACAACATTCAATCTTTAATGTCAAATATTAAGAAGATTGAGGACAAGCATCTCAAAGAATACCAAAACTTTGATGATTTATTATTAGCATTTGATTTAAAAGATTTTTTTCAATTTCGAAAAAATAATATTAGTGAACTTGTTGGAAATTTCTGTGATTATGTTCATTCTTTGAATAAAAAAATCGGGCTTGATCTTTATACACCTTCTTTATCAAGCATCGTTTCTCAAGATTATGAAAGGTTAAGCTTAAAGTGTGATTGGATGAAACCTATGTTTTATTGTCATACTATTGGGCCAGCAGGGATACCTTTTGAAATATCTGTTTTATTTCAAGCATTGAAGCAATTAAATCCAAAATTATCTGATGTAGCAATAATTGAATTTGCAGAAAAAATTGTAGATATTGAGTTATCAAAAGATTATAATGAAATTATTCAAGAAGGTATAAATGAGAAATTTATTGGTAAAGAAATTGATAAAATTTATAATCTAAATATTCCAGAAAATGTTAAATTGTATCCAGGAGTTGAAACAATAATTAATCCTGATTATGGTACTAATATAAATGAAGAAATCCTTGAAATTTACTTAAAAGAAATAAAATTAAAGACCCCCGGTTTTATTGCTTCCTGGAATCTTCTACATATGCCTGAAGACAATCTTCAATATATTTCAAAACTGATAAATAAAAAAAGCATTAAAATGTGATTACACTCTTAATTGAGCTTGCCATAACTGTTGAATGGATTGAATGTCTAAATCTAATGCATCTGAATCAATAAAATTGATGCTTTTCCAAAACTTCATACTATGGAAGACCTCCTAATAATTATTCAATAGGTTTTAGAGGATTAAATTAATTTTTTTCTAATCTACAGACAATCCACATTTTTCACAGATAAGTTGATTTTTCTCCAATTGGTTGCCACATTCTTTACATTTATAATAAACAATATCAGGATCCCTTTCAGAATATGTTTTGTGCATTTTATCTAATTTTGCTACCCTTTGATAACAAGCATCTGATTTTTTTGGGTTCGAAAATTGAAATTTATATAACACACCTAAATTCTGCCAAGCCATTTTAAAATCGGGATATAATTTGACTGCTTTTTTCCATAAACATTCTGCTTGCTTGTATTTTTTTTTATGCCGATAATAAAGAATCCCGAGATTGTTCCAAGCATAATAATTTTTCTTATCTGCTTTGAGCGCATGATCGTAGCATTTTTCTGCCTCTTCAAATTGCTGATTTTGGTCGTATAAGATCCATCCTAAATTATTCCAGGCCATACTATAATCAGGATCTATTTCCAGACATTTTCTATAATTTTCTTCCGCTTTTTCAAAATCTTTGTTATTAGAAGCATTATATCCTTGTTTAAACAACACACGACTGGAGACCATTATTTATTTTAATCCTTTTTCATATTATTATTCTTTCCATATTTTTTATCATTTCCCCAAGTTCTTGCAGACTGCTCCTTTTTTTTCCAAAGGTTTTCAAAAAAAATTCATTACTATTGGGGATAAAGTTATAAATTTTTTCTTTGTATTGCCAATCATGGATAATTTCCATAGGTACAGAACATTCATCGTCATCCATGGATATTTTCTCCACCTTCGATCACATTATTACAATTTTTACAGATTAATCTAAGGCCTCAAGAGGTTTCGGATAGGGATATTTCTTCTTTTGATCCACAATGAGGGCATGTGATTGTGCTTGAAAGTGAAATTTCAACCATACAATGAAATAGAATATTGATAATAAAAATCTGGTCATTATATTTTTTTAAAAATGTCCTTTAGTAGGAAAGAACCGATATATCTGGAATGCTTTTAAAATGTTTCACATTTCGCGTTATTATTGAGGTGATATTCGTAGAACGCATAATACCAGCTATGAGGATGTCATTATCATCAACAATTTGACCTTTCTGATTAAGAATATCATAAATTTCCGCTGCTTTTTCCGCTGTATTCTCAGTAAGATCTAAAATTTTAAGTAATGCTCGAAATTTATTCCACACTGCTAACTGAGAATGATAAATCTTAGATGATTTAATCTTTTTAGTTCTTTCAAGCCCAATTGAGACTTCGTAAATCGATACTGAGGTAATGGCAAAAATATCATTGTTTTGTGTTAATATTTTTTCAATGTTAGGATTTCCTCGAAGATAATCGATACATGCAGTAGTATCCAAAACTATCATGTATTTGTCTCCATCTTCCGATTATGTTTCCATTTTCGTCCTTTTCGATGAGTGATATCTTTCCATATTGCTGAATAATCTTCATCAGAAATTTTCCAAGCTCCAAAACAATCCTTTAAATTCTGATGATAAACCTCTATCATTCGTTGAAATAAATGCGAAAAACTTTCATTTTCATCTTTTAGCTTCACGAGACGGTTATAAATTTCTTCAGTAATGCTAATTGTTTTCGAGGCCATTTTCATAATATTGATATTGATATAAATATATATATCTTCACTTTTTCAAAAATTATCATTCCAATTATATAATTATAGCGGTTTTCTAAAAATTAGAATGTAATGATGATGTACATTTGAAATATAAGTATTAGGGTATCCCCAAATTCCCAATTTTTTATCCCGCTGGCACCAAATAAATTCTTGGCAAATTTGCCACCCAAAATCTTTCATTCTTATAGCAAATTCCCATGCTACCGGATAAAATTGCTGTTTTTGCTTCATTGTATTTTGCATGATAACCGCGCAATATTTACCTGGACGGAGTAAATCGAAGATATTTTTATAAATCTGAAGCAGTTCTTCCATAAAGTCTTTGTATCCTTCTATATTTGCTAAATCCAAATCGTTATCTGAAAAATTAGCATCAAATCCTGCCTTTATCCTATCTTTTTGAGTACTATTTGACCCTCCTCGTGAGTGACTTAACATGTCCCAATAGGGTGGTGATGAAATCGAGAAATCTAATTGCGGTAGATTATATTCCTTTAAATCCCGGCAGTCACCTAGAATAACATATTGTTCTGTTCGATTTGTTGCGATATCTGTCCATTTTTTGGTTAGTTCTACTCCGATGCCATTTCTTTTAGTCTGATCACAAGCAACAAGAGTTGAACCTGTTCCAACAAAAGGATCCAATACCCACATTCCTTCCTTTGTGAAAAATTTGATGAAGTTAGCAATCAAATCCTCTGGGAATTTGGCAGGGTGTAGATGTTCACTTTGTTTTTTATTACGAGGAGGTGGATGATGTTCAAACCATGATCGAGTAAATTTTATCCATTCCTTTCCAGTTAAGTTATTTATCTTATTTCTTGAAGAGTATTTTCCTCTTCCTTCAATTTCATAAGATTCTTTAGGTTCTTGAAGGATGATAAATTGTGG
>JAUWMK010000290.1 GCA_030613185.1 Promethearchaeum sp. | reverse complement strand
GTTTTTTCTTAATTTTATCATCCAAATCATCTAAAATTGTCTTAAGTAAACTTCTTAAATTAATATAGGACATTTTAAGTTGTATATCCAATTTATTTAAGTTCGTTCTCTTTTGAGTTCCAAATTTTATTATTTTTCTTTCGTCTCTTTCCAGTATTTTTAAATCTCCTTCGCAATCCTTGTTTTCCCCCTCGTATTTTTTATAATATTTGTAGATAAATGCCCATTCCAATTCGGTTTTAAATTCTTCATCTTCGGTTAGTTTTAAATTCATTTTATTTATTGATTCAAGATTTTCTTTCAGTTTATTCTTTTTTTTGTCAAGAATTTCCTTATCAAACTTCTTAAATTCCTTTTGAAGATCATTTATATTTCTATAAAAAAACTTCAATTTATTCATTATTTCGGAGAAGAAAAATTTTATATCAGGGATCATCGCTCTTAATCTTCCAATCGGATCCTCAGGAATATCATATATCAACCTATATTTTTCTGTAAAATTATTCAGATTCGTTACTTTTAACGAATTATTTATACGACATTCGATATTAGGATGTAAATCCTTTTTAGATTTCCAGGATCGTATTAAAACTTCATCTTTTTCATAGATTTTTATTTCAAACTCTAAATTATGATGATTTCTATCCAATAAATTATTCATTTTTTTTTTTAATGAATCAGGAATGGATTTATCATTTGTGCCACCAAAAGCAATAGCAATTATGTGAAACAGAGTACTTTTTCCCGAAGAATTTGGAGCTTCAATAACCGAAAATCGGGGAATTGTTTCAATTTCTTTGGGAACATCATACCGAGAAATCACTTCACCATTTTCTAATCTTTCCAGCTTATAATTAATTTCAATCATCGACATCTTTATCCAATAAAATATCAATTATTTCATCAAAATTCTTCTTTTCATGAAGTAACATAATTATTTTTCTTTCTAAATCATTAGGGTGCAAACTTTCTATTAAATCTCTAAACATTTTTTTTTCTTCATCAGTCATTTTTTAAACTCCATTATAATTTATATGAAAACCCCTGAAAATGAAAGAGGGAATTTTATAAATTTGACTTGAGGTGTCCCATAAATCGTAGCCAGAGCATATCCCCTCTCCAGATTTTCAATTTCGTTTGCGGAGACATTAAAACCGAATTTTTTTATTACAGAGTGTTCCGATCCGAAGAAAATTTTTGTATTAATCACCGATTCCAATCCTTTCGGAATATCATTCGGATTTTGAGATGAAAAAATTACGCCAATCTCCTTACTTCTCCCCGTCCTACATATAACATCAAGATCACCTAAAGCTTCAGCGGAATTTGCATTTTTATAAAACTGATGTACTTCATCTATAATTATTAAAATAGGAACATCCGAACTTCCCTCTGTTTTTGCTTTTACTATTCTTTTTAATAAATCGCGTAATAAAATCGCACCGAAATTTATCCCTTTTTTACTTGCCACATCAATAACGCACATAGATTCTCTATTCAGGATATCTTTTTCGGTAATAAATTCCCCATTAGGATCATCGAAGAATTCTGAAGCGGAGTTTAAATTTCTTAATATGTTTTGATAGGTTCCATAAGGTAATTTTATTTGAGCTTCATCCCCTCTCGAATTTAAAGTTTGGAATTCTCGATTTTCCCGACTTGAAAAATAATTATAGAAGTTCATAAATCTAAAACCTGTAGTAGTTTGAGAATCCTTCCAATGTCTAAAAATATCAGGAAGATGAAGAGCTGCAATATCTGTAATGTTATTTAGAATCCCCGTTAAAGATTCAGGATCAATTTCATTAATATCCAATGATATTGGTTTAAAATATTTTTTATCTATGTCCAAATCAGGGGAATATGATGTATTCGAGGGATAAAATACTTGAAAATTATATATACCATGAGGTTTTTTTCCAATTGCTTCCCATTCCTTTAAAATAGAACCTTCTTTTGTTTCGGATTTCTTATACATCTTAATTAAATCGGTTTCTTTAACATTTACCGCCAAAACGGCACCTTTTAATTTTTCCACAAAAAACTGTGCTAAATATTTCGAAGCAACGGTTTTTCCCCTGCCAGTTTTTCCACAAATTAGAATTTGATGGAAAAAAATTTCGGGATGTAGATTAATATGTATCGGATTTTTATTGTTATCCTTTAAAATTTGAATGGAATTTGCAAAAACTGTTGATAAAAATATTGGGATTCCTTCTTTCTTATCTCTTACCGCATTTTTTACTTCTTGAACAGTAGATCTTCTGGCTTTTAATTGAGGTCGGATAAAATCTATTAATCCATCATCTCTATCGGAAATATCTTTAATTCTAACTGCTTTGATTATATTTTGACATTTTTTATCCGCTTCCAATCCCTCTAAATTCATATCGATCAACAAGGGTGAAGGATTATACGGTTGGGTCTGAAAGCTTTTGGTGACCCTAACAATATATTTTTTCTTCCCATTTTCTATCGTGAGATATGTTCCTTTCGGAGCGATACCATCAATTTCCCTTGAGGAAACCAAACTAATGTCTCCTTTATCCTCTCCTAAAACTATCCAACTCATTTTTAAAAATTCACCATATTTCTATTTTGATTCATAATTCCTTCTATACCGATTTTCCTCATTAATTTATTTAAATTGAATAATTTAATACTTTCTCTTGAAAAACTTTCCGCGATTATAATAGGTCTGGGTTGGGGATTTTGTTTTTCTCCTTGAGCTATAATGAGAAAATATATCAGATGCATAAGATCTTCAACCAATTCTTGTTTTCCTAAATATATATCTTTATATACTTCAATTCTCACGGGACTAATATCAAAAGTTTTTAGATAACAAAATGCTTTCGCCCTTCTCTTGCTTTTTTTTTCCTCATAAATGAAAAAATTCGATCTTTGACCAGGTTTTAAAAATTTGTATGCCCAATGCATATCGCTATTATATTTATGTTTTAAAGAGAAAACATTATCGCAAACGAGATTGCTTATACTATTTTTTACTATATAGATGGGTAAAATATTTTTTTCAACCATATATTCGTTAAAATCGATTGTTTTAGTAGTTAATGAACCAGTGAAAATCGGACCGTCTATCAATAATATGCTATTTTTTATCGAATTTTCTTTTAAAAACTCCAACATTTGATCATGTATTACCTTGCGTGCTTCACTTTCCAAATCGTTGGAATAAATCAGGTTTGTATTTTTTACTGCTAATTCTTTAGATCTTGAAAAGAAAAAAAAACTTAAGTAAATTGCTGGGATGTAGTCTTTTTTTCCAATATATATATAAGTATGAGATATTAAATATGCATTTCCTGCCAATCCATTATATTTATTTATTGATTCATCATAAGCTCCTATGATATAATCACTAGTAATTTTTTGACCTTTTTCTACAAATAAATTTTCCGCTACGATGTTATTAAAATATAAGTTTCCTTCATTAAGGAATTCGGCAGAAATTAAAGGAAATTTTTCAAAATTGCTAGAAAGATCGATATTTTTTTTTGATAATTCTTCTACTGATAAAAAAAAATTTGGATCAATAATTATTCTATTTTGGAATTTATGCATAATACTACATAATTATTTTTGGTTTTATTCTTATAAACCTTTATAGATTATTGATTATTATTGTGAAAAATGATGAATTCAAGTGTATCCAAACTGAGGTTTTTTACAATTCAAATACTCAATTGGGGTTCCGAAAATTTAAGATCTTTTCCTTGGCGTAATAATCCAAACGCGTACAAGGCTTTAATAAGCGAATTTTTTTTACAACGAACAAAAGCAAATCAAATAATTGAATCTTATAATAAATTCATACAAACATTTCCAGATATTAACTCACTACTCCTATATAAAAATGATTTTACCTATTTTTTTAAGAAATTGGGATTAATGAAAAGAGCGACATACATGAAAAATGCAATAAATTCGATTAGAAATAATGAAAAATCTTTCAAGGACTTCCAAATTGATGATTTTTTAAAATTATCAGGAATCGGTAAATATTCGGCTCATGCAATAATATGCTTCGGTAGGAATATTAAGCTCCCCTTAGTTGATTCCAATATTATTAGAATTTTCAATCGATTTTTCTCTTTATCCGATGATGATAAAAATCATAAATATGATCCAATATTTTGGAATTTAGCCGAAAGACTTTTACCGGAAAAAAGCTTTAAAAATTATAATTATTCTTTAATTGATTTTGGCGCAATAATATGTAAACCTTTAAATCCCCATTGTTCCATTTGTAGATTAAAAGAAAAATGTGACAATTTTTTGAAGGACACAAACAAATAATTTATTAAACAAAATGGTATAAAATGATTAAATAATGGTAATAAAAGCGATTGATTTGTTTGCGGGAATTGGGGGAATTAGGCTTGGAATCGAACAATCTTTCGGAGAAGATATAAAAATAATATATGCTAGTGAAAAATCAGAATATTCGCGCAGAACTTATTATCATAATTTTAATCATGAACCTGAAAACACAGATATATTAGAAATTAATGCTAAAGAAATCCCAAATTTTGATATTTTACTAGCTGGTTTTCCTTGTCAAGCATTCTCAATTGCAGGAAAACGTAAAGGATTTATGGACGAAAGAGGAAGGTTGGTTTTTAAAGTATTTGATATTATAAATATCAAAAAACCTGAAGTTGTTTTTTTTGAAAATGTAAAGTTCCTAAAGAATCATAATAAGAAAAGGACATTTCTATGGATTTTGAACCAACTTGAATATTTTCTTGGATATTATGTCTTCTTTAAGGTTCTTAATTCTGCCAATTATAACGTACCTCAAAAAAGAGAAAGACTTTATATAGTTTGTTTTAAAAATTATAAGGATTTTACTTTTCCTAAACCTGTAAGAAGAGAAATTCAACTCAAAAACTGCTTAACAAAACAAATCTCTTCTAAATATATATTATCTCAAAAATATCTGGACGGATTAAAAAAGCATAAAAAAAGACATCAAGAAAAGGGGAACGGATTTGGTTTTCAAGTCATTCCTAAAAATGGAATAGCAAATACTATCGTATGTGGGGGAATGGGTAGAGAACGTAATTTAATAAAAGAAAACAAAGATAATATAGAATGGGATAAAATCGGTGTATATAAACAATCAGTTAGAAATTCAGAATTGATTCGACGATTAACCCCGAAAGAATTTTTAAAAGTCCAAGGATTTCCAAGTACTTTTAAATTTCCAGAAAATATCTCGGAAACCGAACAATACAAACAAGTTGGAAATACAGTATCGGTGCCAGTTATAAATCATATCGGAAATGAGATTTATAAGAATTTTTTCACTATGAAAAAAAAAATATATATTAGAAAAATTAAAGAATTTAAAGATCTTTCCATATTGGAATATCAAATACTTAAAATTTTATTAATTGGAAATTTTATTTCAAAAACAGGCATTATATCTATTCAATCTTTAAAAAACACATGTAAAGATTTTAAATTGCATTATCTAGAATTTAAGAAATCGTTTCGGAAACTGATTAAATTTGAAATTATTGAAAAAATTACTCCAAAAAGAATTTATTTTTCAAAGAATGTTCTGAAATATCGCCATTTTGAAGATTATTATTAATTGGTTTGTATAATTATGCATGAAGAATAATTTATTTAGAACTAAAATATGATTTATTTAAAAGAATCTGTAATATAAAACTCTAAAGAATTATAACAATTCAAATCGAAACTAGATTATGGAAGGAAAAAAATATGAAATTGGGCTTGTAGGAATCTAATCCAAAAAATGAGAATACAAAAGAATACTGGTTAAATTTAGCAAATACATCTTTTGAGCAGGAAAATTACGAGGAAGCAAGAAAATATTATAAAAAAGTTTTAGAAATCGACTCGAACGATGTTAATGTGTTGAATAATTTAGGAAATGTTTGTTTTAATCAAAAAAAATATCAAGAAGCCAATCGCTGTTATGAAAAGGCATTGAAAATAGATCCAAATAACGTTGATGATTGGGATCATCTAGGAAGTGTTTATTTTAATCAGAAAAATTATATAGAAGCAATCCGTTGTTATAAAAAAGTTTTGAAGTTCGACTCGAATAACGCTGAAGCTTGGAATAATTTGGGAAGTGTT
>JAUWMK010000023.1 GCA_030613185.1 Promethearchaeum sp. | reverse complement strand
TTTTTATTTTTTCTAATTTTAATTGCTTATCTTATCTAATTTCAAAGACAGTTAAAATATAAATTGAAATTTTATATATAATAAGATGGAAGAGTAATACTATACGATTAAATTCAAAAAAGGTGATAAAAATGGAAATCAAACAAAAACAAAAACCTACAATTATTAAAATTATAATAGCTTCGGTAATATCGATTGGCATGATAACAGCTTTTTCCATCCCATTTGGAATGATTCCTCCTCTGGGAAACTTATTGTTCCCGGGAGATGGTATATGGGATGTGCCCACTGAAATATCTGAATATGAAATTGTGAAGGACTCTGCGCTCTATCACGATGTAGAAGTATATCGAGATGAATGGGGAATTCCACATATATACGGTTATGGTGAGGAAGACCTAATGTTCGCTCTTGGATATGTTCAAGCCCAAGATAGAATGATTCAAATGGATCTTGTACGGAGGATAGCACGAGGTCGTCTTTCTGAAATTGTTGGTCTTGCTGCACTTGACACGGATAAATATAATATTCTTAAATTAGAAGAATATTGGGCAAATATGTCGGTTGAAAATTTGCAATCAAGCGAAGATCCACTATATAAATCAATTTATAAAATGCTTTTACGTTATGTTGATGGAATAAATAAATATATTGAGACTAATCAAAATAGCAAACCCTTTGAATATCAATTTTTAGATGTTGAAATTGCTCCATGGGAAATTGTTGATACATTGGTATACGCAAAATACATGTCTGAATATTTTACATGGAGTTACAAAGATATGCAGAGATATGAAAACATGATGATATTAGGAAGTGATAATTATACTGAATTATATGGTTTTCCCGCTCCATATCAAATTCCCGTTTGTCCAAATTATGGTGAATATGACGATATTTCTGTTCCTTCTAGTGAATTCAACCCGCCTAGTTCATCTGGTATAAATGAAATCACCATACCATCTGATAATTTAGAGATTTCCAACACAGAACCAATGAATTTCATTTCATCATTTTTAGATGGATTGCAAGGATTTCCCCAAGAAGTAATGCGAATGGAGCAAGAATACATAATTGGATCAAATAATTGGGTTATTTCTGGAAATAAAACTGCCTCAGGAAAACCCTTACTTAGCACCGACATGCATTTAGGGTTAACATTACCCGGAATGTGGCACGAAGCTCATCTTGTTGACATAACACCTGATGCTGATCTAAATTTGTATGCTATATTTGTTCCTGGAGTCCCTCTCCCTGTTGCAGGGCATAATGCTTATGTGGGTTGGGGTGAATCAATTGCAGCTTTTGATATGATTGATTGGTATTATTATAACGGAATCAATGATACACATTACGAATATAAGGGTGAAGCAAAAGCCTATGATATAATGGTGGAATGGATACCAATAAAAGGGCAAGAACCTGAAGAATATATCATAAAATCTACAGTTCATGGTCCTGTTTTTACAGATTTGGTTCCTATGCCAGAGGATTTTTCAGAAAATGTTATAGCGTGTAAATGGGCATCCTACAACATAACGTTGGATTTTTTGGCGCTATACGGTTTTATGCATGCAAAAGATGTATATGAGTTCGATGAAGCAATTAAATTCATGGATTTACTTCCACTTAATATTGCTTTCGGAGACATTGAAGGAAATATCGGAATCCGTCCAAATGCTAAAGTTCCAATTAGAAACGATACAGATATTCCCTCTTGGCATCCTGGAGGTGGAGATATGCCTTATAATGGTTCAAAAGGAGAAGGCGAATGGATAGGTTACTTAGATTTTGAAGATCGACCATATTGCATCAATCCAGAACAAGGATATTTAAGTTCCGCAAACCAATATATCGCTGGCCCAGATTATCCAAATATTGAAGTAATTAATGATGGAGGGGCTTTTGGATATCGCGCTCGGAGGATTAATAATTTACTAGCACAGGCCAAAGAATTCACAGTAGATGATATGAAAGAAATGGTGCTTGATATATACAGTGTTCGCGCGGGCAATTTCACACCATATTTAGTGGAGGCATTGGATACCCTAACATCGAAAAGTAATATTCAATTGGCTGCATACAACGAATTGCAAGATTGGGATTATATTATGGATAAAAATTTGGTTGCTCCAACACTTTATCATGTTTGGATCGAAGCTTATTTGGAATTAACTTTCCAAGATGAGCAAAATGTTATGGGTAATTTTCAAAGACCATCTTATGCTGTGTTAGAGTATTTAACAAAAGAAGAACCCGATTCCAAATGGTTTGATAACATATCTACTTCTAAAATTGAAACTAGAGATAATATGATTTTGGATATATTCAATATTGTTCTTAAGAGTTTAGAAGAATATTATGGAACAAATAATGTTTCTGCATGGAAATGGGGAGAAGTTCATCAAATACAGATTGACCATATAATGGGGCTTTCTGGATTTGGGGTTGGTCCCTATCCGGTATCAGGTGAAGCTTTCACGATAAATCCGAGTTATGGATCCAATTTTAATAATGGGGTGGTTAGCACTAGTTACTCGAGATCTGGTGCTTCAGAACGAATTATTGTTGATTTTGGTAATATGAATAATAGTGTTTCAATAATTCCGTCTGGGGAAAGGGGTATTTCTAGTTCTATACATTATTCGGATCAACTGGAAATGTTTCTAAAAGGGGAATTTCACACTCAATATTTTGATGCAAAAGACCCGGAAACTATCCAGGATTGGGCGAATATTGAAACTATTATAATATTTAAAAAGGTGGGAGATTAAAATGGATAAGATGAATAAGATGAATAAGATGAATAAGATGGATAAGATGGATAAGATGGATAAAATGAAACAAATAGTTGAAATTATCAATAAATATTCTCCATATTTTGCCATATTATTAACTTTTATATTATCGTTGCTTTTTACATTAATCCCCTTTTGGCAATTAACCTTTGTTGCTGCAATTTTTGGAGGCTTTTTATGTACAAAAATGAAATGTGGGGCATTAAGTGCGATGATTGGAATTATTTTCTCATGGGGAATTTATATTATTATTGGAAATATACGAAATAATACAATAATTTTGTTTGATCAATTAGGTGTTTTAATTACTGGATCAACTAGGCTCGGATTTTGGCTAATTATGATTGTTCTCATTATTGGCGCAATTATTGGGCTGTTAGGTGGGTTTATTGGCTCTGGAATCCGAATTTTAGTTGAGCTAAAATATTTTTCCCAAAAAGTGAATAAAGAATAATCCAAATTCACCACAATCTGAAGGATGATCTATCATCTATCTTGGGGATTGTCGAGAATGAAGCCGTTTTGATTTTTTTTTGGCATTTTTTTTGTATACTTTACATAATTTGTTTGAATTGACATCTTAAATATTGATATTTAATAAATAATTAATGTCCAAATTTAACTTTACTTTTCAAAAGTCTTTTAAATCAAAATTTTCCCCTCAATTTTAAGGTGGAGTGTCTTAATGATAACATAAAGTAAGTCTTTAAATATCGTGTTATCCTATGCTACATATGAATTATAAAAAAAAAATAAAAATAAAAAATCTCCTTATTTCGAGTATAATCGGGATGGTATGGTTTTCTTGGTTAATATTTAGTTTTAACCTTAGACCAATTTGGATTATTGGAGAAACATACATTTTAGGGCAGTTTGATTATATTTATTTCATATCATTTTTCTTCATTTACTTATTTCTTTATTCTCCAGAATACTGTCAAAATTCTTTAAGAAGTATTCTATATTCCATTAAAGTAGGTGTGATAGTTTATTTAAATGTTCTATTTTTGTTTACCATAAAATTAACAAATGAAATTATCCAAACAGATTATTATGAATGGTTATCATTTATATCTATTAATAAATGGTTAACATCATTGGATATTATCTTTCTATTAACAAATGGGATAATTATTGGGATTTTAGTTTATCAAAATGTAATTAAGTGGAGAAAATTTCATGAAATGGTTAAAAATTTCTCAAATACATCTTTATTTAATAAAAAAAGATTTCTTTATGGTGGAATAATATTTCTCATATCAAGTTTAGGTTTCACCCTAATCTATCTTAACTTTCTAAGTTCTTCATATTTGTTTAGTAATTATTATCTAATTTTTGGGATTGTATTTCTATTACAAAGTATTCTATACGGAGGTTTTATTTCTCGACATAGAGCATGGATTAATAGGGTTTTAGATATGTTTATTATAGGATTGGTTGATATTTTAGGAATTTCATTCTTTTACGCCTTCTATTTAGATGTATTTAAATCTTATTCACAAAATTGGCTGGAAATTATTGGTTTTTTGATTTTATTACTTACTTATCTTATATCAATTGTTCTATTTATGAGCAGGACCTATCTTTCAGATAAATTTGAAGAATTTTTGGAGAAATCTGATAAAGAAACTTCCAAAAATACAAATAAAATGAATGAAACTGAATCCTCTGTGACTTATCCCACTAAAAATAAAAGTGAAAAAAAAAAAATGAATGAAATTTATTGCCAAAAATGTCAAAATTCCTTTAATTTTCCAGAAAATATTCTCAATGTAATCAATAAGCGGACATCAATTTATTGTCCTCATTGTGGATTTAGATTATGGTGGTACGAACTAAATAAGGACATAAATCAAGGGATAATTTCTGAGCATCAACAAGTTATTAATGAATTGAGAAAAAAAACCGATGAAGAAATCTCATTAATCAATGATTCCCCAGTACTTGAATCTGAAAAATAAAAGGTGATATTGATTAGAAAAACATCCGAAGAAAAGAAAGAATATGTTCGTAAATTATTACACGCAGGAATTCCATACCGAGAAATTCAAGATCATCTCAAAATTCGGTTCAGTAGTGGAATGAGTAATACTACCTTAAAAAAAATGGCAGAAGAAACGGATGAAATCTTAAACCTTCGCAAAGACTTAACAGAAACTAAAAAAGAACTTGAATTGTATAAAGACTTATATTTTGAATTACTCACAACTATTAAGGAGAAACTGTAAAAAAAAAAGGTTTACCAAAGTCTGTTTCCACATTTAACACAAAATGCAAACGTACCATCAACAATTGGTGCACCACAGTTATTACAAAACTTAAGGTTTGGATTTTGAGGTATAGTATTAAACGATTTCTCAAAATTTTCTGAACTGAAAGCATCTGATGATGGAGCATTATCTTGATATATTGGAGATGCCCATGTTGAATCAGCAACTGTTCTTTGTGGAAGTGTATTTGATGGTTTTATGTATTTTCTCTTAA
This sequence comes from Promethearchaeum sp., assembly GCA_030613185.1. Taxonomy (GTDB): domain Archaea; phylum Asgardarchaeota; class Lokiarchaeia; order Sigyniarchaeales; family Promethearchaeaceae; genus Promethearchaeum. The sequence goes on along the minus strand of JAUWMK010000023.1, from coordinate 18,242 downwards.
TTATTATAAAGGAAATTGCTAAAATTCCTACAATTCCACCTGTAATATAAACTCCGCGCATTAAAGGATTACTCATTGAACTTAATGGGTTTGTGTTTCTATCAATTTCTTCTTTATCCGAATAATTATCACCATCAGTATCGGGTGAACGTGGGTGAGTTCCATAAAAATATTCTTCAGAATTTGTAAGCCCATCATAATCTGGATCTTCATCTGCATCATCTATTAATGGATTTATTCCATTGTTATATTCCCATCCATCAGGCATTCCATCATTATCTGTATCAGCTACTAAAGAATCTGTTCCAATTTCAAGTTCAATATCATCTGTTAATTCATCATTATCCCAATCTGCATCCCAGAAATTAAAACCAATTTCAAATTCGTAAGCATCAGAAAGAGAATCACCGTCATAATCATTGCTATAAGATAAATCTAAATCAGTTAATTCAACTGATTCATTGTCAATTTCTGAAAATTCTTGATATGATTGAATCGCTTTAAATGTAATACCTGAAATCTCTTGATTTGGTAAACCTGTGGCAAATAATCTTTGTTGCCAACCGGCACTATTTTGTATATTTTCAGTTATTTCAGACCTTATTATATTTTGTTCTTCAAAATCATAATAAACTAATACTAATTTTCCTCCTCCGAGACCACTAAGAGCAAATTCAATTAGTACTTGGTCATCTCCAGATGGGGTAACCGAATTAATCTTTCCATTTTGCTCAAGAATTAATTCACCGGCAATTCCATCAAATTCTTGTGGGTGATGTGTATATCCTAGTGAAGTTGACCGAGAGACTGTTGCATCATACACTTCATTATAATTTTCTTCAAAAGATATAACTCCGTCATTATTAATATCTACTGAATTATTCCATGAAAGAAGAAATTGATTTGTAAATACTCCGTTATGATTAGATGAATCTTCTAATGAATATTCGGAATTTTCACTAGCAGTTAATACATACCTATTAGTTTGAGCAAGGTTTTGACCAACACCTCCACTATGGCAAGAATCTAACACAGTAACAACTTGTCCGGGGACTTCATCTAAAAATGCATCTAAAGTTACACTATTTAATCCTGATTCTAATCCATCATAAGGAAATATTACATATGGGTCTTGATAATTTCCAATTTCAACCATATCAACTCTAAATCCCCAATAAACTGTATCACCATCAGAAATAAAATTTAAATTAATATTATCAGTATTAACCCAATCCGACCATCCTGCTGAATAAAAACCGGAATAGGCATCAAGAGTGATACTAGGTTCCTCATAATCTGTAATAATTATCCCATCATATTTATATTCAGTTTCGAATCTTGTAAAATGCACACGCATCATTTCAGCCCCAGGAGATGAATAATTAAAATTTAAGTTTAAATTATTTGCATAGTTGTGTGTTGGCGTTTCTATATTCCAACTCTGTGTACCACTACTTGCTAAAATTGCTCCGCCATGACCTGAATAAGAAAAAAATAAAACATCATTACTATCCATTTGTGAAGAAACAATGCTAATTGAATCTGAAATATCAGAAATAGTGACATCAGAATCTATCAATTTAATTATGTTTGCATCAGGTATATGATAGTTATCTCTGACAAAATCATAAATATCTTCGGCATCATCATCGCAATAAGCTAAATCACTATCTTCTCCAGGATAATCACTAACACCACAAATAATTGCATATCCCTCTCTTGGATTTTGAATTGATGATGATTTCAAATCACCCTCAATTAAATTACTTCCCTTGAGGTTATCATTAATTGTAGGTCCATTTTGAATAAATAAGAAGGGTGAGATGATATTTAATAATATTATTGAAATCATAAATATCTCTTTTACGGAAACTTTAATTTTACTCATTTTACTCATTTTACTCATTTTGCTCATTTTGCTCATTTTTTTTTATTTATTTTAATAATTACTTTGAATAAATGTTATCGAAATTATATAAAACAAATAATGTACACGCAATTAAATTTATTGAAATTTCCAAAAAAAAATCAATTTTAAGAAGTTTGAGTAGTAGTTCTTAAGATTTTTTCTCATGTGAAGCTCAAGATAGAATAAATTAGATTGAATAGTTAATAAATTTGCACGTTATCATCTAACTATATTAGTTGACCTTAACGATCTTGAAATAATCAGTGATTTCAAATAAAAAAAAAAATTAGTCATAATAATCTTCTTTCCTAATACAAAAAAAATTTAAATTTTTTCTTCATTCTAAATAAATAATGAAACGATTTTTCTATCCTCGAACTATTACCATAATTGGTGCCACAGACGACCCCAAAAAATTTGGAAATGCAGTTACAAGTAATATACTTTCAAATACGAATTTAAAAGCTGAAGTTTTTCCAATTTCAAGAAATAATCATACAGTAAGTGGTTTAAAAGCATATAAATCTGTTAATGAAGTTCCAGTAGATTTGGATCTTGCTATTATTTTAGTACCTGCACACGTTGTCCCTTCTATTGTTGATCAGTGCATTGAAAAGAAAGTTACTCGAATTATAATTGTTACTGCAGGATTCGGAGAAATTAACGAAGAAGGAAAAGAAATCGAGCGGCAAATGTTAGAAAAATCTAAAAATGCTGGAATAAGAATAATTGGACCAAATTGTGTCGGAATTCAAAATGTAGATGTTGGAATGAATGCCAGTTTTATTCAATCACCTATTCCTGGAAATATAAGCATGGTTTCCCAATCAGGATCATTTGGATGTGCTGTTATTGATGGAATGAAGTGGCAAAATTGTGGATTATCTAAATTTGCAAATATTGGGAATGCTATTGATGTTTCATTTGATGATATTATTAATTATTTCAACTGTGATGAAAATTCCAAAGTAATTGCAGTTTATATTGAATCTGTGAAGAATGGGAAAGCATTTTTTAACAGTTTGAAAGAGATAACTCCAAATAAACCCGTTGTTGTTTTAAAGGGGGGACGAACAAGTGCAGGTATGGCTGCTGCTGGTAGTCATACAGGGTCCATTGCATCGAATTATATAATATTAAAAACCGCAGTAGAACAAGCAGGAGCAACTATGTGTAAAACTATTGAAGAATATATTACTGCTTTAAAGACTTTTTCTTATCTGACATTACCAAGAGGAACAAAAATTGGTGTGTTAACTAATAGTGGCGGGACGGGAGTATTATTTAGTGATAAAGCAGAAGAATCGGGTTTAGAATTAGCAGATTTTTCCGATCACTTAAAGGAAAAACTCACCCCCCATCTTATTAATTTGGTGCAAAAAGTAAATCCTTTGGATATGATTGCAGGAGCAAGAGAAAAGCAATATTATGAGATCTCGAAAGCAATGTTAGAAGAAGATTCAGGGATTGATATTGTAGTCGCTTGTGGTGTTTACCCACCATTCCTAGGAATGAAATTTGAGAATAATTATAGGGGTATAATACGTGCGTGGAATGATACTGGTCGTAAAAAACCGATAATTCCTTTATTGGTTTTCGGGAATGGTTATGATACAATTACTAATTTTGCAAAGCAGGAACATGTTCCATATTTCTCAAGTCCTTCAGAAGCGGCCTACGCAGTGAAAATCTTAATTCAGAGGATGGAATATTTGAACAAGCATAATATATTGAATAAAATCCAATAATTCAAAATTGATAGAAATATTAATATTCCCATAATCGAATTTTAAAAATATGACTTTATTCAAACTAATCCATTGGAATATCTTCTAATTGTGCCTAAAACGGTTGCCAGCATTTTGTTTCTTCTAGTTGCATTTAAAATTTTTTCTCTTAATAAAAAATATGCTTTAAATCGAATCTTCTTTATCACTTTTCTATCTTTTTCTATCTATTTACTTTTAGATATCTTTGTGTATATATTTGCTCCTTATAGTCAAGAAATGCTTGATATAGCGAATATTATTTTCAAAATTCAAATCATTATTTTAGCTTTCTATATGTATATGTTATTTTTGGCGAGTCTATTAATAAAATATGGAACTAAAATATTAAAATTTAAATGGGTATGGCTTATTGGGGTTATAATTTTGATTTTAGCAATATTAATCTGCACCTTCAAAATAATTGTAGTACTAGATGAAAATGGCAATATCATAACTGAACTTCCACCAGTAGTAACTGGATTCAAAGCCACGAATGGGACAAAAGAAGGGTATAATTCAATACTTGCATTGCTCATAAGTGCATTTCCTTTGTTATTGGATATTTATACTATTGTGCTTTTCATCCAAATAAGGAATGGTTTAAAAATCGATGATCCATCAAAAAAGCTAATGTTATATTTTATTATTGGAATTATCTTAATTCCTTTTGGTTTGCTCTATTTCATTTTACAAGGATCAGTTGCTTTTAATAATTATCCATCTATTATCATAGGTTATGTAATCTGGATTATATCTCCATTCTTTTTATGGAAAAGTCAGATTGGAAAGAATTCTGAAGCCAATCTTTAAAAATAATCGTCTAACATAATTTTTTTTAATTGTATTATTTTTTACTTGATTTTGCTTACAATAAAAAATTGATAAATCTAATTTTGTAAATTAATTTGAAGTAGAAAGAAAAAAAAAATTAATGAATTAATAAAATTAATCCAATTTGTTAAATGAAACTTCTAAAGATATTCAATTGCCAAAGCCATATCGCCTTTGGAGATCTTCTTTCGTTTCGAGTGTTTAGCAAAATTTAATGCCATTGTGGTAAGTTTCTTACTGCGATTTTCTAAATAATTTAGTAAAGCTTCAACAGCATCTCGGCTGACAATTTGTGCACCCGATTTCTTCATTAAGGCCCTAAGTGGGGACCATGCAAACGCTCTTCTTTTTTTTGCCATTATTTTTCATTCTCCGCGTATAATATAAAATTTCGATATTTAAATTGTAACTTTCCAGATTTTTTTTTGAAATAAATCTCCAAAAAGACTACAATCTAAATAAAATATAGTAATGCGTCTTTTTAAAGGTTTTGGAGATTTGGGTTAAAAATCTTATCCAAATTCAATGGATCTAAAATTCTATCGACAAAAATCTTTGATCCATAAAATAAAATCTTATAATTTCCTTGCTCGGGAATATAAAAATTAGTGGAAAAAATAAAGATCTATCTGGGAAAATTGTGTGAATGCTTGTTATTCAAAATTTTGAAAATATTTTCAAAAAATTGGAATAATATTGCTTGTACTAAATAAAATCATAAAAATATTTTCACTATTATAAATTTCTACTGATTAGATTTATGCAAATGATTTCATTTAAGAAAGAAATCTATAAGATGGATTTTTTTATGAGTAATTCAAAGGTATTATAATGAAAGAAAATCTTGAAAATTGGGTAATTGTATTAGATTGCACAAAATCCATGAATAAAGAAGATTTTCAAACAAAAGAATTTCAAATAGAACTAAATGGGCTAAAAATCTTCATTGAAGAAAAAAATAAAACATTACAGAAAATTAAGATTTCATTACTTGTATATAGTAAAAAAGTGTTTGTTGTTTCTGAATTAACTGATGATATTCCTTTCATAATTAATTTTCTTTCAAAGAAAAAATTCAAGAAAAATTGCACCCCAACAGGTCCAACAGATATTTTAGATAATGCTTTAATAAAAGCAATAGATATTCTTGCTCACCAAATCCAAAACATTTCTGGATTTAAAAATTGTATATTATTAATTTCTGATTATCCAAATATTGAAATTTCAGATAATATCAAAGATAGAATTGCGGGATTAAAGATTTCTATAAATATCATCACTTTCTCTCATAAAAAAAATATCATTAGTAAAAAAGAAAATTCAAAAGCTCAACATTTTACTACAAAGCAAGGATTTTTAGATGGAATGAAAAAACTTGCTTATTTAGAGACCAAAGAAAAGAATACTGCACAACACTTTTCGGAATTAATGTTAGAGCATAAAAATAAAAAACACGATTTTATGGAAGAAATAGCCTTAAAATTAAGGTACCCAACACTCGAAGAATTAATCAAATTCAACAAAAAGTCAAGTAAAATCCAATGTCAGATATGTTTCAGTAAAAAATCCTCTATAAAAAATTATTCACTTTTTAAGACAGGAAGATTGTGTTCTCATTGTGGAACACCAATGCATCTTTACTGTGCAGGATCATGGGCTTTAAAATCATCAGAACATAAGGGTTTATTCAGATGTCCATATTGTTATACTCTTTTAAAAATTCCGGTAGCTATATTAAACGGTCTTAGAAAAAAAAACAATGAAAAGAAAACTTTGGAATCTAAAAAACTGTACGTTAAGATGATTGTTATAAAACCTGAAAAACTCGAGCAGAAAAATAAAGACTGTCTTTATTGCTTTAAACCCATAAAGGGTGCTCATTTCCAAAAAACGTTACAATGTAGTAATTGTAAAGCTTATTTTCATAAGAAATGCCTTGAAGAGATGTATAAAGTTGATAAAAAATGTTTAAATTGTGGTGGACTAATAATTTAAATGATTAAAATGAAAGTTCTTATAACAGGTGCTACGGGTTTTATTGGGGGGAGTTTGGTTGATGAAAACATCAATACAGGTAATAAAATTAAAGCTTTGATGTTAAAAGATGATCCTGGGGAAAATTTACTACGTGAGAAGGGCGTTGAAATAGTAATTGGGGATGTAGCGAATTATTTTGATGTAGAAAAAGCTTGTGAAGGTGTGGATATTATTTTTCATTGTGCTGGAATTGTAACTGATTTTGCTCCGTACCAGCTCTATGTTGATGTAAATGTAACGGGGATGGAAAATATCTGTAAAGCCGCAGTAAAAGCTCAAGTTAAACGCTTAGTTTATATGTCCACTAATGACGTTTTCGGTCCCATTGAAGATGTTGTAATAGATGAAACATATCCCCTAAAAAAATGGGGAGAACCATACCCAGATACAAAAATTGAAGCAGAAGAAATCGCTTGGAAGTATTATCGGGAGAAAAACCTTCCTATTACTATGGTGTATGCATGTTGGGTCTTTGGAATTGGTGATAAGACATTTGTTCCTCTAGTAGCAGATTCTATAGTCAAAAAAGAACTTATTTTCTGGAGAAAGGATGTCCATGTATGGCCGAATTATATTGATAATCTTGTTGATCTCCTAATGCTCATCTCCGAAGATGAACGTGCCATTGGAAATGGATACATTGTTCATGATGGAGAAATGGTGACATTTCAAGATTTTTGCAAACAAATTGCTGAGACATTGGGCGTTCCTCCTATAAAAACTCATATCCCTTACTTTTTGGCAAAAATAGCTGGTTGGATTTTGGAGAAGTGGTGGAGAATAACAAAGAAAAAGACAAGACCACTTCTAACTACATATACCGTCACAAATTTAGGTTCAAGATTGGATTTTTCAATTGAAAAAGCTGAAAGAGAATTGGGATGGGTTCCAAAGATTTCATTCAAAGTTGGTATGGAAAGAACAATGGAATGGCTTAAAACTTTAGATTTGGAAAAGTTAAAAGAAAAATAACAAGTTTTTTCTTTACTTATACAATTATAAAACCTATGGTTAAAAAAAAACGGAAATTCGTTGTTACATCCGCCTGGCCATATGTATCTTCTATGCCTCATTTAGGAAATATGATTGGTAGCGTACTTTCAGGCGATGTTTTTGCGCGATATGTCCGTTCTAAAGGCGATGAGGTTCTATATGTGTCTGGTAGCGATACCCATGGAACTCCTGTGAGTGTAGCAGCTTTAGAGCAAAATACAACTCCGGAGGAACTTGCTTCCAAAAATCATGCTATTATTAAAGATTTATTCAAAAAATGGTTTATCTCCTATGATAATTACACACAAACACATAATCCTACTCATATTAAGTTCATTCAAGATTATTACAAGCAGGTGGAAAAGAACGGATATGTTTCTTCAAAGGAAGAAGAAATGTTCTATTGCAAGCATGATAAACTATTTTTACCTGATAGATATATAGAAGGGACTTGCCCTCACTGTAGTTCTGAATATGCTAGAGGAGATCAATGTGATGAATGTGGTAAATTGCTTGAACCTGAAGAATTAATTAATCCTCACTGCAAACATTGTAAAAAAACACCTATTAAGAAGAAAACTAAGCATTGGTATTTGGATTTTAGCAAAACCGAAAAAGAAATCTATGATTTTGTAGTAAATAATAAATTTATTCCTCCTAATAGTCGTTCATCATCATTAAATTTCTTAAAGGAAGGTTTGCCTAGTCGTTCAATTACGCGTGATTTAGATTGGGGGATTCCAGCTCCTTTTGAAGGGGCGAAAGGGAAAACCATATATGTTTGGTTTGAAGCTGTATTAGGTTATATTTCCGCTGTTAAAGAATGGGCAGAGAAAATCGTAAAGGATCCAAAGAAATTTTCATATTTTTGGAACGATCCTAAGACCCGGTCGGTATATTTCATTGGAAAAGACAATATTATATTTCATCTCATTATATTTCCGGGACTCTTGGTTGCCTATAATAAAAATTTACCGAAAGATCAACAATTCACAATGCCTTTCAATGTTAGTTCAACCGAATTTCTCAATTATGAAAATGATAAATTCTCCAAATCACGGGGGATTGGAATTTGGATAGATGATGCATTAAAATTAGCTCCCGTTGAATATTGGCGTTATTCTTTATTGCGTAATCGCCCAGAGAAACAAGATTCTAATTTTCTTTGGTCTCAATTTGAAAAAGACATTCTCGAATTAAACGATATTATTGGGAATTTTATCCATAGAACCCTTTCATTTATTGCGAAGAATTATGAAGGTAAAGTTCCTAATGCCCCTTCTGCTGAAGATATTGATGAAGAAGATAAAAAACTTATTAAGACAATCAAAACATCATCAAAAAGAGTCGGGGATTTGCTTGAACGTTTTAAATTAAAAGAAGCATTAAATGAGATAATTACTATCTCCCGTAAAGGAAATATATATATTAATAACAAAGCCCCATGGAAAATGATAAAAGAAGATAAAGAAAAAGCCGGTTATACATTTTATTATGCTATCCAATTGGTTAGAACTATCAGTATTTTACTCGAACCTTACCTTCCAAATATTTCCGAACAAATTCTCAAGAATATAGGAAGTAATGAAAAATTATCCAAAGGTCTTTGGGATTCAGCATCAAAATTAAAAGTTCCTGCAAATCAATCAATTAAAAAACCAAAACCACTATTTCAAAAAATTGACGTTAAGGAATTACAGAAAAAATTAGCGGAAATGCATGGAAAAACCGAAATAAATGAGAAGAATCTTACTAAAAAAGAAGAAAAACCCGAGATAGATTATGCTGATTTTCAAAAGCTTAAATTTCGCATTGGAACTATTATTGAAGCAGAATTGGTTCCAGATACAAGAAATCTGATTAAATTGCTAGTTGATACGGGTGAGACTGAAAAAAGAACAATAGTAGCCGGGATTGGAAAAAATTATTCTCTTGATGAATTAATTGGTACTCAAGTTGTTGTTTTAACAAATTTAAAACCGAAAACCATTAGAAATATTAAATCAAACGGAATGCTTTTAGCAGCTGACCTTAAGAAAAAAGGAGCAGCACTTCTTAGACCGATTGATAATGTTAAGAACGGAACAATAATTAAATAAATTGAAATTTCTTTCTTTTTTTTATTTTTAATATCACCAAAGAATAAATAGTTTTTTTACCTTATTTTATTTAGTTAAAGGCTGTTAGGCGTAAATTATATATGGTTCATTACAAAGATGATATAAAACCTTCACCATCTACACAAATTGAGCATTCTTCAGATTACAATGAGAACAACATTGTAATGCCCGAATTCACTATTGATGAAGATGGCATTCCTTACTGCACTAAGCAACCTGGTTATGAGAAAATTATTGCAATAAAAAAGCAATATCCAAGAGAATTTGAGAAGATGCTTAATTGCCAGCATTGTGATCATTATAAAAAGAATGATTGCTATTTTCCAAGAAGTGAGATTGATAAAATTGAAGAAGATCGCGTTAAGCAAAATATAAAATGTCTTTTGTGCGGCATGAAAATCGATCGTCCTTTCTCAATTATGATGTCCGAATTATATAAGGACCAATACAAAGTTAATTTGCCAGTCATTTGTTGTACATGTTATGCTGGACTCGAACGAGGGACGTTTGAATCCACTTCTAAGCGTAGAATGATACTTTTCTTCATAAGTTTCATAACCTCAATTTATTTTCTTTCAATGTATTTACAAACTATATTTTCTTTCACTTGGTATAGTATCATCGTAATTATTGTTCCATTTGCATTTTGGGGCTATATATCATTCCGGGACCTTAAAAGCATGTACTATTTGCACCAAGGGCGAAAATATTATAAAAAGTTAATGAATGCACAAAAAAGGGAAAAAACTAAGGAAGAAATCTTCAAAGAGAAATATACAGATGATGATGATAAGAACAGACATCCAGAAGGCGCTTACTACTCACCTGGTTATGAATATTAATCAAATAAACATCTAATAATCTCTAACTTGTTCTAATAACGAAAGTATTTGATAAATTGCAGTTCTAGTGTGAGCAGGGCAGTTTAAATCTTGAATTATGTCTTCAAGTAATGAAACAGATGTGCTTGCAACTATCGCAGGTGAATTTTCTTTATCATCTAATTTCTCTAATGTATCAATTGATTCTTGTCCGATTTTACGGATATTTCTTGGGACCCCAAGATCTGCGCAAATTCGTGATAACAAACTTATAACTTCGTCAAGGATTTGTTCTACTTCTATTTTTCTTTCTTCTTTTATCTGGGCTTTGGTTTTTCTGGCCATGATAATAACCTCTTTAGCGATTGAACTTAATATTCTTAAACATTTTATAATTTTCTTGTGAAAAATAAGATAAAATTAAAGAAATAAATTAAGTAAAAAAGTAAGCACTTTCTAAAAAATTTTTCCATTATCTCCAATTTATTTGGTAAAAACGTTTTAGAATTTCTTTTTTTATATAATTCCCGAACCATTTAATAGACGATTTTGGGGTTTTCCCCCTTCTTTCCAAATTTTATATAACTCTTGAACCATATAATAGGCGATCTTAGGATTTCGGTGCATATCTACTATACCTGTATTAATATATTCTTTAGGATGTTCGGAAAATCCACTTCTCGGTGAGCATCTATAATCTTGAAATGTTGAAATGAACGCACCGCCTATAAAATCTCTTTTAATTATTTCATTTATATATGTTTGAAGAAAGACATACTGGTAATTTTCGCTCCAACGAGCAAATTCAAATGATTTGAATCCTGATATGGCTCCACATCCGAATTCAGAGATAATTAATGGCTTTTCTTCCTCAAAATTTGGATTTTTCTTTATTTCATTCCAGATATTTGTAAAATTACCGGGAATTTCACTCATTTTCGCATTATGATCGCCCTTCCAGCCCAAATATATATTAATACAAATAATATCCACTAAATCCATAGTTAAATCATTAATTGTGTCTAAAGGTACTAGGGTATGAAAACGAAATGGGTCTAACTCGCGAGAAATTTGTAATAAAGTTTGCATAAAATCGCGACCTTCAGGAATAGATGTATCACAATCGCTTGAAATACTCCAAGCGATAACCGAACAATGATTTTTATCTCTGTGAATCATTTCCCATATCTGTTGTTGAGCATTTACTAAATACTTGGGATTAAATTGTTCTTTTCCAAGCTTTCTTATCGGAGCTTCTTCTAAAACTAAAAATCCCATTTCATCTGCCAAAGAAAGTAAAGATTCATATGGAGGATAATGTGAAGTTCGAATACAATTAATATGGGCTTCTTTCATTATGTTTAAATCATTATAAATCAATCGAGGATTCATTGATGAGCCAACATCTGGGTGATCTTCATGTCTATTTATGCCACGCAAATTTATTTTAAAATTATTTAGATAAAAAACGTTATCAACAATTTTTACATCTCTAATACCCCATTTTAATACTTCTCTATCAATTTCACGCCGATTCTTGTCGAGTAATTGAAAAGTAAGCACATGTAAGTGAGGGTCATCAGGAGACCATAAATGAGGGCTTTTTAGAGGAAATTCTAAGTCAAAAAATCCGTTTCCAGTTTCCGATAGATTAATTGGTATTTCTGTATTTTCCAATTCTACTCCATTTTTTAGTGTTAGTACAACATATCCTTCGAATTTGGGTCTGTTTGGATTAAAACTTTTAATATTGGCACGTACTTTTAATATAGTTTTACAATCTTTGCATCCTTCACCTAATGCATTCTGGAATTCGATCTTGTTTGTAATTTTTATATCATAAAAACACACTTGTGATGTAAGTTTCAAATAGACAGGGCGATATATACCCCCATAATTCATCCACTCTACAGGGTAAAACCATGGTAATCGATTTTCCATATATCTATTGTCAACTTGAATTATTAAACTGTTATCTGCTCCAAATTTAACATATTTATTAATTTCAAACCAAAATTTTGTATAACCGCCTTCATGAATTCCAACTTTCTTTCCGTTTAACCAAACCGTTGTTTTATAATTAGATCCGTTAAACCCTAAAGTAACTTTCTTTTTTCCAGAACTCCATGCAAGCGGTAAGTAAAAACTGGTTTCATACCATCCAGTTCCAAAATGGTTGAATTTTCTTCGGTTATTGTATAGATTCCAGACGCTCGGGACATAGACCTTTACAATTTTTTCATTTGGGATGCCCGTCTCAAACCATCTTTCGGTGATACCGGGATCTTCAAATTGGTCAGTTTGTTTTAAGCCGAAACGAAATTTCCAAAACGAGTCAGATAACAATATTCTACGAAGATCTACCATTGATAATACTTATTTTTAGTAACTAAAAAAAGTTCAGAAATAGAAATATCGAAAAAATTCGACAAATTAGGTATTTGGAAAATATTCTTCAATTATATCTGCAAGAACTTCAACTATTAATTGATCCCCATATTTTTGAGATAGTTTTCTAATAACATCACCTAATTTTACGCGAAGTTTTGTTTTTACATTTTCTTCGATTTCTGGAAATTTATCTCTACATTCAAAATATTCCAATGTATCTTTTTGACTAATATTTTCTCCATAAATCCCTTCTGTTGTATTATGTATAATGAAAAACCCGTGAAATGTTGCCTCTTGTTTGGCTCCTTTTATATAAACACTCTTTTGCTCAATAATTTCACCTTCAGGGAAATCTGATTTTCTAAAACAAATCCGATCATCAATTATAAATGATTTCAAGAAGACTCTATCAAATAGCGATTTTTTTCCTTTTTTAATTTTGGCAAAGAAATTGCGCGATTTCTTTCCACTTTCCCAATAAATTGGGCTGAAATATTCTCCGTAGTAATTTTTGAGTAATTGAGTTTGTTTCGTTGCGTTTGCAGTTGACATTGGATCACTGTTGATTTTGATTAATTAATATTAGAATAAATTGAAGATTAAATTAAAAATAAGAATAGGATGGTGATTTATTTAAAACAATAAAATTCTTATCACATTTTATGGTTGACTGGGAAAAAAAAAAATTACCAGAAAAAAATAAATTAAGATATTTTAAATCCTCAAAAAATATCAAAAATATAATTAAAACATCTTCAATTTCATTAAATCCTGATGATATTTCTCAGTTAAAAATTACCACGATCGGAAATTCATTTATAAATCCGGCTTATTTATGGAGGGACTCTGATATTCTTGATAAAATCATAGAACCGACATTTGCACGCGCAATTCACCAAATTCAATCTCGATTGTACCCAAATTATGTCTTTTCAATAAATTCTGCTATATATTTTGAAATGATTTATGAAGCTTATCCGGATCTATTCAATAATATTCAAAAATTAGTTAATGAGGGATCTTGGGAAATAATTGGGGGAGAGTGGGTTGAAATGAACCTAATTCTTCCAAGTGGTGAAAGTATAATCCGCCAACGATTGATTGGACAACGGTTTTACGTAAAAAATTTTTATCAAATTGCAAAAATTTCTTGGTATAATAATACTTATTCGCTCAAAAATTCAATACCACAAATATTGGCTAAAAGTGGTTCAAAATTTCTCTATCTCAATAATCCAGTTTTTACTATCAAAACAGAAAATTTTCCATTCTTGCACTTTATTTGGGAGTCCCCTGATAAAAATCAAATTTTGACAACATGTTCTGATGGATTGAGTAAATTAGATAAAATTTTACCTCATATATCTGATAATATAATTCCTTTATTTTTAAAGCCATATGGGGGAGAAGACAAGGATTTAGGTGTGGACCCTCTTGAGATTGTAGAAAAAATGATATGGGAAGAGTTAGGATATATTAAAAACCAATCCATAACAAAATTTTTCTCACTTTTAAATAATAATAAAAACAAATTACCCATTTGTCAAGATAACATATCTTTTATAAAATTAGATAATTCACTTACTTCAGTGGGAATGATTAAAGAAAACAATCAAACCGCAGAAATTAACCTGTATCAAGCAGAAATATTATCTGTTATCTCTGGTTTATTAGGTGGTTCACATTTTCAAGATGAATTTTGTTTGGATTGGAAAAGGATTTTATTATTTCAAGCAGTAAAAATAATTGAAGGAAAATCAATTTGTGAAGTATATAGGGATGCTGCTAATGAATACAATTCAATTTTTCACCATATTGCAAGTTCTCAGGAAAATTCATTAATGACTATTGCGCATATTTTAAAGAATACCTTAAAAAGTGAATTCTATTCAATTTTCAATCCATCTTGTTGGAATAGGGGTGGTTACATAACAGTTCTAGGACTGAATTATAACAATGCATTTGATCAAGATGGAGCACCCATATTAGTTCAAAAAGTGGCGTTCTCTCCTTATGTTTACAATAGAGAAGTTCACTTAGGTTTAAATTCGGTTCCAGGTTCTGATTATTTAAAGGTTTTTAACAAACTTGCTAATGATTTGGCTGAAATCAACATTGAAATTGAAAAGCAAGATGAACCTGAAACTTTACAACGTTATGAAGATAGACCTAAGAAGAAATTATTGGTTTATTTACCTTCAAACTCAAAAGTAGGATCCTATGGAATTGGAAACATTTCTTTTCTCAAATCTCCTCCCAAACCACAAAATTTTGCATCACAACTTAAAGAAACTGAAGAATTCTTTATTTTTTCAAATAGGTATTATACTGCAAAAATCTCAAAATTAAATGGTAAAATTATCCATGTGAGTAGTGACAGCTCATCTTCAAATATAATTAACGATGAGGGAATTGGTTATAAATTCTATCAAGATGATAAATCTAATTGTAATCCGATACTATTTCCAGAATTACAAGAGATAACATTTGAAGAATCAGGCCCCATAAGATATACTTTGCTCGTGAAGTATTATCCAACTAAAAATAAATCGCTTATCCATACTCGCTATTGTTTTTATCATGAATCGCCTATAATTTATGGTGAAACACTTGTTGAATGGACAGAAAAATGGAATACTCTTAATCTAAATTTTGGAACCCAAATCCAATCTTCAAAAATCTTTTTGGGTAGTCAATTTTTAATTGATGAGAAAGAAACAAAGTTGAATAGTTCAGAAGTAATTGAAGGAAATGAAAAGGGTAAAAGAAATGAAAGAAATGAAAGAGTTGAAAGAGAAAATATCCCATTTCAACAATTTGCTTTCTGGGAGAATAAAAATCAAAATTTTGGTAATTTTATTGGTATGGCAGTTTATTCTCAATCAAAATACTGTTTAACTCTGCAAAATGGAACTAAAGAAATGTCATTACTAAACTCGACTAAATTACCCGATCCTGATAAGTCAATAGCTATATTGGATGAAGATTTTGCATATCGAAGTAAATATAATGACAGAGGTTTTCATAGGATCCCTTGGGCAGTTGAATTTTATTCAGAATCCAAAAATAGAATTGATATTTTGAAAAGTGCTACGGAATATAATGTTCCAATGATTTTAGTTCCTACCAATGCAGTTCATGAATCAATATCATTTTTTCAAATAGATAAACCCAATGTTCTTATAACTACAATAAAAGAAATTGAAGAATTTATTCGTGATGCTCCCGATTGGTTTTATAACCCTGGAATGGCTGAACTTGCATTTATCATTCGATGTGTTGAGTATGATGGAAAATCAACTAATTGTGAAATTTCTTTTAGTCAAAAATTAAATATTAAAAAGGTTATTGAAGTAGATTTATTAGAGCGAATTAAAAATAATGGAGTTTCTGACTCGGATGTTGAATATTCTGAAAGAAAAATAAAATTTTCTATAAATCCTCATGAAATTAAGTCGATTCTTGTAATAGGAAGAATTCCGTTAGAAGAATAAAAATTTTTTTATTTTCTTTTTTGGTAAAGTTAGATTATAATTCATTTTTATCCCCAGTCGTTCATTTAACCAATCTTGAAGTGGTGGTGCTCTGGAGTCTACCATTACAATTCCTGTACCTTCAATAGGGTGCTTTATATTAATTTTAGATAGATGCTTTTCTATAATATCTCCAATTTCTGGACGCATTTTTAAAAATTGAATTACTGCTCCTTCTCCCATCTGATTATGCGGATGAAATGATATGAATCCAGTGAATATTTTCTTTTCTGGAATAATATTTATCTTAAATTCTTTTAGATGCTGTAACCCTGCTTCATAAATGATTCGATGATGTTTTTTCTTCTTAAGCCAACCTTCTTTTTCTAAAAATTCTCCAACAACGATCGCTCTTCTCTCGGTTAAGAAAAATGTTGCTGGGAACCCTCTAATATAAGCAAAAGCTTCTCGTTTCAATTTATCATTCTTTGTACCCCAAACTAAGTTGAAATATGAACGGAATTGTACTAAAATTTTCATTACATGAAAAAAAAGGAATAAATTACAATTGAATTTTTCGTTCTGGATATTTCGTAGCGAGAAAAATGCCTAATGCCAAGAAAATTCCAGCTACAATGAAATAAACCCAAAGTAATCCTGTTTCTGGACCAGGAAAATGTGAAACTAATGCTCCTAAGATATTTTTTAAAAATATCCCTAAAGGTAAAACAAAGGCTAAAATCACCCCCATCGACCACAAAATTGTGGGAAGGATATATTCAATTACAGCTAAGATTTTTGAAATAGTATCTTGTAAAGTTTGCAAAATCATTGTGATCACAAGTCCTCCTCAATTGGAGCTGCGTATGAGATGATTAAATCATACAAACCAATTATCATATTCAAACCAATAACTCCCATTGATATATATACCATATTTTCAAAGCTTAAATAGAAAGTAGTTATTGCAATGCCCAAATCCATAGACACTGCAATATCTAAAGCACCTGAAAACTTGTATAAGTATAGATAAAATGCATTAGCAATAACTAAAATAATTTCAAAAATTGCTTTCCGCGGTGAGTATTTTGGAGATGATGCTTTTGTAAACGATAAACTGGCGGTAATTGAACCCATTGCAACGATCCAGAAAATAATGGTATCAACTTTCGCTTCTGTATACCCAAGATCTATCATCATTAATGTTGCATCTTGTAAAATTGAGCGAAAAATATACATTGGGATTAGAATCTTAGTAATAACACTGCTTAATGCAGCACCCAATCCTCTTAACATATTCTTCATTTTTGTGTCCATTTTGCATTTTCCTCCCAATTCTTAAAGCCCATATAAATCCTTCAGATCTTGTTTCATCTGGTCATAATCCACTGAAAAATAATCATCATAAGTTCCAGTAAACTCAATATCTAATCCAAAATCGATCAATCCTAGATTATATTTTGACCTGATCGATAATGTTATGTTAAAATCATAATTATTTAGAATATATGGGAAACTTAACGGTCTTAGTAATGTTTCAAGACTTGAATTGCTTGCAATTAATGAGTCCACTTCAGGGTCATTCCAAGATCCGCCCATATCGGCCATTAAACTTTGATTATCAAAATGTTCTTCTGTTGCCACAATATCTATTGAGTACGAGTGTTTTCCCAATAGATTATTTATATAAAGTTGCCTATCTAAGAAGATAATTTCCTTTGCAAATGTCTTATTTATCATTTCAATTTTTAGAGTTATTGCAAAATCTTCAAAAGCAAAA
This sequence comes from Promethearchaeum sp., assembly GCA_030613185.1. Taxonomy (GTDB): domain Archaea; phylum Asgardarchaeota; class Lokiarchaeia; order Sigyniarchaeales; family Promethearchaeaceae; genus Promethearchaeum. Next base: position 118 of record JAUWMK010000023.1, on the reverse strand, counting down.
TAACCTTCATTTGTAAAATTTAAATTTATTGTGATATTGTTCCCTGCTGCACCAAAATTTGCTTGTGTGCCCTCTGAATCAACTTGGAAATTATTTTCTATATTACTAACAATTAATA
>JAUWMK010000132.1 GCA_030613185.1 Promethearchaeum sp. | reverse complement strand
ATTTATGAAAAACGCATGTGTTTCGTATAAACGTGGAAAACAAATCTTGAATGATGTATCTCTATTTGCCGGTTCGGGAGATATTTTGGGATTAATTGGGGGTTCAGGAGCAGGCAAAAGTACTGTTTTGCGAGTTTTGACCGGTCAAGTACAACCACCTCAATTAACTAAAGGATTTGCAGTAACTGCAGGACTTCGGGCAGTAAAAGATAATTTTCATTTGATAAAAAAAATCGGTTATGTTCCCCAACTTGAATATTTATCCCTATATGAGGAATTCTCTGCGTTAGAGAATTGCTTGTTTTTTGGAAAAAATTATGATATTTCCCGAAAAGAAATCTATAAAAGAGCACGTGAAACCATGGAAATTTTAGGGTTTGAAAATGAGAAATTAATGAAAACACCTGTAAAATATTTGTCTGGAGGCGAAAGAAAAAGAGTTTCTATTGCGGTTGGATTAATTAATACCCCAAAGGTACTTTTTTTGGATGAACCTACTACGGGACTCGATCCTCATCTAAGGATTGCAGTTTTAAATTTTCTGCTAAAAATCAATCAAGAGTTTGGAACAACTATGGTAATTGTTAGTCATGATTTGGAAATTGTTGATTATTGTACAAAAGTTGCAATTTTGAACTTTGGGGAAGTGGTGGGTTTTGGAAAACCTAAAGAATTAGTTGAGTCTTTACCATCAAAAGGCCAATTAATCGTATTGAAACTAAAAAATTTTAATAATCGTAAAGATATACCACGTTTATTAAAAATTCCAGGTGTTCTATATGTGCTTAATTCAGGTAGAAACAAATTAAAATTATTCGTAAATGACACGAATAAAATCGCATATATAATTGAAGAGTTGACTAAAATCGGATTAAATATAATAACTTTTTCAATTGATACTGCAAATTTTCTTGATTATTTCAGAATAAAGGGTAAACACATTGAGGGGGTTTAGTTTAAAATATGTCAGAAATTTTCTCTGAAGCAAAGTCTCGAGCATTAAGAATTAACAGTATGATTCGTCAAGAAATAAATTCACTTATCACAGATAAAACTTCTATAATTATTATTTTTATAATCCCTTTAATATTGATTTGTGTATTGGGATTTTCAACTCCTCGAACTGATAAATTTGCTACAACAGTCTGGATTATTGACGAAGATAATACATCCTCTTCAACACAATTCATTAAATCAATGCAAAATATTACATTGGATGATGGATTAATGATGGGGGATATAGCACCTCCAATGCAGGTATATAAGAGTGGTGATATTGCACCTATTGAGCCAAAATTCGGAGAAAAAAATGCAAGTGGAATAGTATCTAAAAAATTAGCTAATAAAACACTTTCCACAAAATATTTAGATGCATATATAATAATTCCTAAAGGATACCATGATGCTATTATAGAAAATTCGAGTGCAATGCTGATAATATATTATGATGCAATAGATTTTCAAAAAAGATTTGTTGTAGAAGGCTTAATCCAAATTGGTTTAACCCAAATTCAACTAAATGATATGATTTTTGAAAGGGATATATTTTATTTTCCAGAAAGTCGCCCAGGTAATCTTTTGGAGTTAAATATTTTGGATATGGCTGCACCATTTTTTATTCCTTTGATGCTATTCTTTTCAATGCAATTGATTACAACTCAATCGATTGTAGGGGATATTCCACTAAAACGTATGCTTAATACAAGCTTAAGACGAGGAGAGGCAGTCACTGGGAAATTAATTAGTTATACAATTGTCGGTATTATCCAAATTATCCTGACAATGATACTTTTAAAGATTTTTAATGTAACAATGCATTGTTTGTGGATTGATTTGTTTTTGGTCCTGCTTTTCAATTCGATTGCAGGTATTTCAATGGGAATCTTTATATCTTCAATATCAAAAACACGACTACAAGCATCCCAATTATTCCTACTAACTTTCTTTATAATGATTGTTCTTCAATATTTTGTTAGAAAACCGGCACTCCTAGCATTTAACGTATTAGAACAAGGAAATATTGCATATGCTAATTTGGCATTCAGAGGAATGATTTTGTGGAATCCTAAAGTAAGGCCCCATGTATTTAATACACTCTTAATTGCAGTTGTGTTCTATTTTTTGAGTGTTATATATATTAAATTCATCAAAAAGGAGTTCATATAATGAAAATTCATTTTCTTAATCCTATAATCGAATTTTTTACAAGAAATATTTTAAATCCAATTAGAAGATATTTTTCTTTAGTAGAAAAAGAATTAAGAGTATTACTTAAAGACAAAATTGCCATGATAATAACCTATATAATCCCTCTTATTGTTGTAATCATGCTTTCTTTCGATAATTCTCAAATAATATCAACAGATTCAAACCAATCAATAGGATTCATGCAAAATGAGATACCTATAATTGGAATAATTGATTTAGATGAAAGTGATGGATTTGTTGATAGAGATATCTCTTCAGATTTAATCCATGCATTCATGGAAAAAGAAGAATTAGGCGAATGTGAATTATTCCAGACATATAATTATACAATTCTTGAAAATAGAATAGGAAATGGAGAAATTAATGCTTTCCTTGTGATACCTCAGCTTTTTGAGTTCAACCTCTCAATACATCTACCAGTTATTTTACCATTCATTGTAGATTCTATAGATCCTTTAATGTTCCAGGCATCTCAAATGCTTGTAGAATCCGTACTAAATGATTTTAAGTCGGATCCTAATAACAATTTCAATGGCGTGTTCAATATTGAAGAAATTAACATAAATCTTTATGAAGAAAATCAAATATTCTATGCTTCAATTTCTACTTTGATCCCACTTCTGCTCTTTAGCATCGGATGTTTAATCTCTAGCCAGTCAATCGTTTCAGACATTCCAAAAGATCGCATGGTTTTAACCCCAACAAATAAATTTGAAATGATGGCTGCAAAAGTGACCGCAAATTTCCTAATTCAGATTGGAGTAGTATTAATCCTTGTAGGATCTTGTTTTATCATCCCATTACATATTGGATCATCTTGGGGAGAATTTCTCTTTATAGGGGCAATATTATCTTTAAATTCAGTACTTTTAGGTGTGGCATTATCTGCTATAGCAAAAACCCCATTGTCCGCATTTCAACTCTATATATTCTTATTAATATTTCAATTCGTAGCACTTTTTTTTGTTGAAGATCCTGCGATTTTAAACTTATTACCGATTTATAATGGCAATGAACTTATTACTCAAGTTGTTCTACGTGGAGATTCTCTCTGGAGCGCCAGGATATTTCTCCAGAATATAATTTTTGAAACAGGAATAGTGTATTTTCTAAGTTTTACATTTTTTAAAATTCAAAAAACAATGTTATAAAAAAAAGGTTAAAAAAATGAATCTACAAACTAGTAAAGATGACCGAATTTTTGAAGAAGCAACATTTGGTGCATCTCAATTTAAAGATATGATAGATTGGATAAATTTCCGAAAGGATTTTGAATTAGAATGTAAAATTACAGGTGAATGGAGTTCTACAAAAGATTTCTTTAAAGGTTCGGGACATATTTTAAAAGATCCATCAGGTAAGAGCCATGAAAATACCTTTTTTGTGATTTTATATGAAGGAGATATTGGTAAAGAAGATATACTTATAGGTAGAAGGATAATTCAAATAAATAAATCTAGGAAAATCCAACCTTTTCAGTATGATAAGGAAAAAACACAAGATATATTTGAGATTATTGAACCAAATGTATTTGTTCTAAGAAATTATTTTAAGAAAGATTTACAGAATCGAATATTTTTCCGTAATTCTGCATTTGATCAAGCTCTTTCATGGGCAAAATCATTTATTAAAAAATACGAAATTAGTGTTTATGTTGAAGGGATAATTATAGCTCGAGACAGGCAAATGTCATGCATTGTAACGGGAACAGTGAAATCAACAGACGATAACGATCTTTATATTAACTTATGGGATGCATTCAATCCATATGACCCATTAAATGACGATACAAAAGAATGGCTTACTAGAAACTGGACCATTCAAGTATCTCAAACAGGAATTAATAAAGTCCATCCAAAATACATTTTATTTGAAATAGGGGAAGAACTATCTTTATCCAGAAAAATATTAACTGTAGATGATCTTTCAGTAGTATTGAATGGTAGAACGATCATTGAAGATGTAAATTTCAAAGTATTAAAAGGAGAAATTCTTGGAATTATAGGAGAATCTGGATCTGGAAAATCAACTACTTTGAAAGCCATCTTAGGTGAATTTCCTTATAGTGGAAAAATTCAAGTTTTTGGATTAGATGCAAAAAATACTAAAGACATTGCACAATTTCTTGGATACGTTCCTCAAGATTTAAGCCGGATGTATGGAAATTTTAATTGTTTAGAGAATATTGTAGCATTTGGTAGACAATTTGGAGTACCAGATGATATCTTAATTCAACGTGGTAAGAAAATTTTAAAGGATTTAGGAATTGATCACGTTGCTAATCAAAACATTTCTACTTTGAGTGGAGGACAAAAACGCCGTGCTTCAATAGCCATATCAATGGTACATAATCCGTATTTGCTTTTTTTAGATGAACCCACAAGCGGCTTAGATCCATTAGCTAGATATGAACTTTGGGATTATTTAGATATCATAAATAAGGAATATGGAATCACACTCGTTGTTATATCACATTACCTTGATGAAATTGAATATTGTGATAAAACGTGTATATTTTTAAGAGGAATCGGGTTCTTTGAATTCAATACTCCTGAAGGATTGAAAAAAACATTACCTGGAAGGGGAATAGCTCTTGAAATAACTTTAGAGAAAGTAGATGTAAAATCGGTGGAAATTCTACGAAATATTGAAGATGTTGAATTCGTAATTCAAAGAGGTGAAAGAGTGAGATTATTGACCAATAAACCTTCAGATCTTATAGCACAAAGGGTTTTGAAAAAATTTGAAGAAAAAAATATTAAGATACATTCGTTATCATATAAAGTTTCTATAGATATGGTAGACTATTTTACATATATTAGCGTTTTACATAAAGAAAAGATTAAATCAGGTTCAGAAATCTCTTCAAAAAGAGAAATGAAAGAACTTATGGCAAAAGAAAGACATAATTTAGTTCCTGCTTTAGTAATTAGCGAGGATTTAAATGAAGGTATTCAAGTTTCTGTAGATTTAAAAAAGGAAAATCTTAATTTGACCAAAAAAAAAAAATCTAACGATACAAAAGAAGATTAAGAAATTGAAGGGGGAAAAGTATATTAAAATAAAAAAAATAAAAATAAAATGTGTTTTTCTATTACTACTGTATTGTAGCACTTGGAATATTGCATTAAATCAAGTGCAGCTCATTAACATTTCAAATTTTACATCGGAAAATGAATCAATGAACTTTTGGGACAAAATCGATGAGAAACTTCATATGATAGTTGAAGATCCTAATAAACAAAACGAAATAGTTAATTTAATTTTAATTTATTCATCTGATACAATTTATTTTCCAGTCCTTCCTACTGGTGTGAACATAATTAACAGTTTTTCAATTATTTCTGGTCAATTGGTATCGACTCCAGTATATAATATCCCAAAAATTGCGAAAATTGGATCAGTAGAACGAATATGGTGGGATCTCCCAGTTGAAACTGATTTAAATTCAAATAAGTATATGACTATAAAAAGTGCTAATGATGACCCAAATTATGTGAATTTTACTGGAGAAATTGGAGCTCAAGAGATGTGGAAACAAAATTATACGGGCTCAAATATTGTTATTGCAATTTTAGACACAGGTATTGACATTACAGGATCTGGAGATGGTGATTTAGATACATTTCATCATGACAACTCCAATAATGCAACAAAATTCATCGGAGCTGTTTCGATGGTTTCACAAGAACCATTATATTATTCAGATCTAAACGGAAGAGGTACTTTTCACACAGGAATTGCTTGTGGGACAGGATATATGAATAGTTCACATATAGGAGTGGCACCCGATGCATATTATTTAAATGTAAAAGTTTTTGATTCTTTAGGAATAACATATTGGTCGTTTATTATTTCGGGAATAGAGTGGTCAATTTCTCATGGTGCAGATATTATTCTATTTTCGATTACAATTCCAGGATTGTACTTAGATCCAGTGAGTTTAGCAGTTAATAATGCCGTAGATAGAGGAATACTTGTTGTAAGTCCTGTTGGTGATGATGGTCCAAGTTATATGAGTATAAATACTCCAGGACAGGCACATAAATCATTAACTGTTGGCGCATACAATAGTTTAACCCATGAAGTTGCAAATTTCAGTAGTCGTGGCCCAAGTTATGATTTTGCTGTCGGACCAAAAGTCATTGCTCCAGGAGTTAATTTAATCGGTCCCCGTTCTCGTATAGTATCAGAAGGAAATATTGATCTTATTCAAGGAATTTTTCCTTCAGAATTCCAAAGTTTACCAGCTTATTCTTATATGAATGACTTGCTTGAAAATGGATTTAATCAAGCAGGAAATTTTATTGACACTATTCCAAAAACCGAATATGGAGAAGAAGTCCCAAATCAAGAAAATTATACAAGAGCAAGTGGGACAGGGGCAGCAGCAGCAGTAGTCGCAGGCGCAGCAGCGATATTGATGAGTGCATTCCCCTTAGCAACTCCGGTTTTAATTCAACAAGCATTAATGGAAAGTGCCATATCAATAACAGCAAATCAAGATTTAAATGTTGAAGGTACAGGATTAGTTAATATTCCCGCAGGTTTTGCTTGGTTAGATAAAAAATTTAATCCAAATCAGTTTGATTTCATCCCTTCTTCGATTCCACTAATTTATCCCGGTATAATTTCAACATCAGATATTAGAAATGTTTCTGATCTAGCTTATTCTTCAAATGATTTAGATCCTTATGAAATATCTGCTATTTTTAGTACACAAGCAATGATGTCTGCTTTGATTGTGCTTAATTCTTCTAAAAACGCCACAGAGCAAGTTGATCAAGAGTTCACAACAAACTCCAGTTCAATTCATTTACCTCTAAATCAATTTGGATTAGAATATTCATTATCTGATGATGAAAATATGACCATTTTCCATTGGTTCTCAGAATTTAATGTTATTCGAGAAATGCACCAATTGATCAACGAAATGATATACCGGGAAGGATACAATAGATATGCAGGAGTTCTTGAAATAGATGGATTGTATGCTGTGATTATTGCTGAAACTTGGAGTTATTGCGGAAATTATGATAGTCCATTAACTGAAATGAACATAACAAATCCTTTTACGGGAGAAAATATTACTTCTGAGTTTGTTCCCTTAAATATAACAAATAGGGTAAATGCATTAAAATTTTCCTTCAAATTCATAAATAATCGAGAAGACGAACTTGAATTCCGTAATGTTCATTTAGTTTCATATTTTAAAGCTGATTTATATTTAAATGAAACTGGGATAATTGAAACCGCTACTACTCAAGAACAATTGGGCTCGATATACAATTTCTCATTAGATGACACAGTAAGATTTAACGAGACAAATCAAGTAGTTTGGGTAGAAGATAAAAACAATAACACATATAATATCAACCCAGATAATTGCACTGCAATGGGGTTCCAATCTCTTTCTCATCCTCTAGAAAGTTATTCAATGGGTGATAGCATTAACTTACTTGTGAATATAACATTAGACCATTTAGATTCATCAGTTTGGAATACAACTCATAATGAATTTCTTGAATATTCAAATAAAAATAATACAAATAATGATGAAGATCCAGGCTTTGCTTTGGTTTATAGTTTGGATAATATTTTACCTGGGTCAAACACGGAATTTATTGGAGCGTTAGGTATAGGTCAAGCAGATTCTATCGAAAACTCGAGGGAAAAATTATTTCAAGGTTTTGATCTAATAAAAAACAATGTTACTAAATACAACGTAACAGATTTAATGGTTCTCTCTTCAAATTTCAGCAGGAATACCGAAAATAATAATAAATATTACTCAAAGGTAAAAATAATTAATATTGGGAACATGCCTGTAAACGAAACTCAATTATCCTTTCTTGTTACCAGAGAACGTTCAGAGGAAGAATATGAAATTTACTCCATTCTTCATATAGTAAGAGATTTGAATCCATTTGAAATAAGAACTTATGTAGGATCATGGGTTCCGCTTGAAATTGGAGTTTACGTTATGGATTGGGCAATAGGAGAACTCGAAGACACATATAAATATATAACCCAGATGTCAGGTTTATCTCAATCGGGAGATGCAATGGTATTTGCAGAGAATGTCTCACTTTCCGAGGCGAATTATCTAAGTAATTCTCTTGCGCGAAATATTTTCGTGATAAATGGGACATTTTATGAAAAAAATAAATTTGATGATGGCTATTTCAATGTTTTTCCCAATAAATTAGATCAAAACCCAATGAAAATATATGCTCCATTAGACTTTGCGATTTACAACCTTACAATTCTTTCAATTTATGATATGAATGACATTACAATTAAAACCGATGGATTAGGTTCGAATTTTCTGTCATTTCTAAATGATACCACAAGTATAACCCAAAATTTAACAGTTAAATCATCAATAAGTCAAGATTTGGAGCCCTTTTCATCAATTCCATTATTGTTAATTGGAAATCCTCTTAGTCCTCCAGGTATTAATCGATTTAACATAACTTTTTCAAAAAATAATGGCGAGATTTTTAAAAGAATACCAGTAGAAATCAACATGAATCCTAATAGAGGGAGAATTTGGTTTGATGCTATTCATTTAAATCTATTTGTTTCGGATAATCTTGTTGGAACAGGCGGTTTTAGCGGAATTACAAACTCAGATGTAATTAATTCTTCTAATTTTGATCGATTTGGCAACTTTGGAGATTATAGTGATCTTAATTTTTCTTCATCAGATGGTTATGATGTTTCCCGATTTTTAGATTTAAATGAACGATTAGATTTAACATGGGGCAATTTCTTCTCTTTACGCGAATTATGGGCAGATCCAACCTCAAATCATGGTAAGGGTGCATCTTTATTCACAATTTTCCCATTTATCAATATAAATATGTCAGAACTTCTAGGAATGAATATATCAGAATTTGATACATCAACCCTTGTCCCCGAAACTAGTTTTCTTGGACAAACATTGGGAAATTATTACTTTGATAATGATAATTTAACAACAAACACAATTAATCATAATGTCCTCCAGTTTTTTGATGCTTTGATAATTAATGATCCAGAACAAGGTTTTCTTCAAGAAGAGATAATAACGATCACAGAATGGGTCAACAATGGAGGAACTTTATATGTATGGGCAGAGGACATGTACCATAACAATCTTACATCAATAAATATACTCTTAAATAATTTTGATCTACAGATAAAAAACGAATCCTTCTTTTCCTTTCAAGAAAATGGAAATTATGAATTGGAAATAGAAGAAGATTTATTTGATAATGGCGCCACCACTACAATTTCATTGAAAGATCCTCTTGAAATATATTCACCTAATCAAACCGCAAATATTTGGGGTTATGGAAATGGATCTTATGAAAATAAAGGAGTTATCGGTGTTTCAAATATTGGAAAAGGTAAAGTGATGGTTATTGGAGATAATGATCTTTTTAAAGAAAAATCTCTTTATAATTCAGAAAACAACATTTTTGCTCAACAGATTTTAAGGTGGGGTTTAAATAATTACTATAAATGCGATATTTCTGCCAGTTCTACCCATTTACCTCTTTATAAACAAGGATACATAAACGTCAACATCACTAATTACGATGAACTAAATGAAAAAGGATTATTGGATAATGGATTTCTTTTTACTGCATTATTTTTTAAAGAAAATGGAAAATTAATTAATGCAAGCATATACGGAATGGAAATTCCAATTTTACCGCTTTTTCACACTGATGATTCATATTATGAAACTTATTTCGACACAAATTGGAATTTAGAAATAGGAAATTATTATGTACTTATAGTTGTCGATCATCCACAAGCAACTAGTGAATTGTTTTATGTTAAATTTGAAGTATTTGATGCCATTCCACCCCCAGAAATAATTAGATTTGAAATTCCTGAGCCAATTTATCCACATTATATAGATATAATAGGAGTCCTATCAATTATTTCTATGAGCTTAGTCATTTGGTATTATGATCTTGAAAAATATAAAACTCGATTACGTATTACCCCATTAAAGGGAGAATCACTGAACTTAGCACGAATGCGATTAAATGAGGGAAATTCTCTATTAAGAATTATGTTACGGGGATTAGAAAATGAAAATTTTGGTGATATTGAGCGAATTCGCTTCTTATTATCTAACAGAAAACGTTTAACAAAATTTCTAAAAGATCTAAAGAATTTTGGAAAAAAATTAGGAGAACATTATTAAAATTTAACTGGAGGCCAATCTTATTAAATTTCAAAAACTTTCAATAGCCAGGGAAAAAATTCTTGATTTTTTCATTTTATCCGCTTCATTAATCGCAATTTTTGGAGGAATGGGAATGATCTTATTTTGTTTGTTTTTCTTTTTTGAAAAAGATCCTATTACAGGCAATATCACAAATAAGGCCCCAATAACCCAATTATCCCCTTATATTCTTTTTATCTCTTTGATTATTTTAGGATTTGCTGGAATTAGATATTTTCGTAAAGAAGTGGAAATTTAGAATTTCATTTTTTCTCAAATATATAAGCGTTTATCAAGCCACCCTTCTTAACTATAACATCAAGGGCTAAATCACCAATAAAATCAGAGGGATTTGTCGCATCTGGATGACCAGGATATTTCATTCTAAGTTTTTCAATACCTGCTTCAGTAAATTCAAATATTATTATTTTTCCATAATGTTTTGGTTTTATTATGCGATATATTTCTGAAAATGCTTTGAATTTATCTGTAAAATGATGAAATGAGCCATTAGCAAAAATTGTATCGAAAGAACTATCTTCAAATGGCAAATTTTCAGCTTCGAAATTCCTAAATTTAATTCTATCTAAAACATTAATTTTAAGTGCATTATTTTGCCAATCTGCCCAATTATGACCCTCAGGCTCACCCGTAATTACATTTAAACCTGAAAGTGCTAAAATAATTGCCATTTTTCCTCTGCCGGTTCCGATATCTAAAATAATTGAATTTGGATCTAAGTTTAAGTTTTTAATCACACCGCCTATAAAATCAATATTTTCAGAAAACTTATCTCCTAATAATTCCATTTTTTTTTTTAGGCTCAAATAATATCAAATATTTTAAATTTTTGCGTCAATATTAAGATTAAGAATAAGATTAATAAGATTTTTAAAAATTTACGAGGATAAAAGAAATTGCTTTTGGATGTTGCTTGGGGTTATGGGCCTTTTACGTTTGTTATATGGACAGGGTTTTTTCTAGGGGTGCTTCATACAATAATGCCTTGTGAAGACAAATTCATCTTTTGTTTTTATGCGTTTGGTGTT
>JAUWMK010000219.1 GCA_030613185.1 Promethearchaeum sp. | reverse complement strand
ATAAAAAAAACAAGACTCCGCAAATTAATCTAAGTTTTTTTTGGCGGATAATGTCGTATCAATCTATAAATTATTGTCGGTGGATTGGGAACTTATCTCAAAAGATGGATAAGCCACTAAGATTAATTTGCGGAGTCTTGAAAAAAAATCAATTATGAAAAATGGGGGAATATTTTAATCTAAACAAAAATTTTCAGTTAAGAAATCTCTAACAGAATACGATGCGGAAACAGCTTGGCCACAAGCAGTAATTACTTGCTTTTCCCGAATATCAGTAACATCACCCGCAGCAAATAAACCGGGGATATTTGTCTGGGCATATTTATCTACAATAATTTCTCCCTTTTCATTCAATTTGACACCAATATCCTTAACAAGATCCGCTTGTGGGATTGATCCTACCTCAATAAAAACGGCATCTGTCGGAAATATGGTTCCATCTCCGAATTCAACCGATTCTACCTTCTCTTTACCATTAATTTTTGTTATAATTGTATTATTTATGATTTCAATCTTATCATTGCAATCAACTCGAGTGATATTTATTGGTTCTGCACGTATTTTCTCGCGTCTATAAACAATGCTAACTTTTTTACCGAAACGAGATAAGAAAAGTGCTTCAACTGCAGCACTATCAGAACCCCCTACAACAACAATATTTTTATCTCTGAAAAATGGGCCGTCACAAGTAGCACAATAGGAAACGCCTCTTCCGTGGAATTCATCTTCTCCGGGAACATTCATTTTTCTGTACTTTGTACCAGTTGTTATAATTACACTACAAGCTTTGTAATGTAAACCTCCAGAGGTATGAATTTCAAATCCATGTTCTTTTTCTTGTTTTAGCTCTGTAACAGTATCATTAATTAAGGGAATTTTAAAAAACTCATAATGTTTCTGAAAAGCTTCCATCAAATCATAACCAGATGTCTCAAAAAATCCGGGATAATTCTCAACAAGATAAGTTTTGGATATCGCTCCCCCATATTCTTCTCCAATCATTAAAACCTTCAAATCAAATCGATGGCAATAAATTGCTGCAGAGACTGCTGCCGGTCCACCCCCAATAATTACCACATGATAGCAATTTTCTTCTTTAACATCGCAACTTCCAGTGTGCTTAGTCATATTCTTTTATCACATTTTTTAATATTATCTATTAATTAAATAAATTTTTTAGAATTTTAAAAGTTTGTGCATTTTTTTTACCCAACTATATTTATTAACCAAATCAATTTTAATTGTTCTATTCTTAATTTAATGTAGGAAATGGATATTTCAGAAAAAATATTAGCTTTGAAAACTGAAAAGGGGGTAACTATTCTGGCACATTACTATACTCCTTTGGGAGTTCATAAAATTGCTGATAGAATTGGAGATTCTCTAGGTCTCTCTAAAATTGCTAAAAATGAAGTTGAGGCTGATTACATTCTATTTGCAGGGGTATTATTTATGACTGAGACAGCTTCTGTATTAAATCCGGCAAAAACGATACTTTCTCCCGATAAATCTGCAGGTTGTCCGTTAGCTAATTTTTTATCAGGTGATGATATTGAGAAATATAAAGAGAAATATCCTAATATTCCAGTAGTAGTATACGTAAATACAACCGCCGAAACTAAGGCTCATACTGATGTCTGTTGCACCTCTTCAAATGCAATAAAAATCGCTCAAAAAATTGCAGAAGAACATAATACTGACACAATTTTATTTGGACCAGATAAAAACCTTGCTTCTTACGTTAGAGATCGCACAGATTTGAATGTCATATCAATTCCGGGACGAGGAAATTGCCCACGCCATAATCTTTTTACAAAACAAGATGTATTAAATGCTAAAAAAAATCATCCAAATGCTTCACTTATAGTTCATCCTGAAGCACCTCCTGAAGTACAACACTTAGCGGATTATATTGGTTCTACATCTGGCATGATCAATTATGTAAATGAGCATGAAAATGATTCAGGTTATATAATTGGAACGGAAGTTGGACTAATGGAACACTTAATTTGGAAAAATCCATTAAAAAAATTTTTTCCTCTTAATCCCAAGTCATTATGCGAAAATATGAAAAAAATTACGTTAGAAAAAATATATTCAACACTTAAATCTATTGGAACTCCCGAAGAAGCGCAATATCAAGTCATAGTTCCATCAGACATTGCACAAAAAGCATTGCTAAGTATCGATAAAATGATCGATTACAGTTAAAAGATTGAATAGAATTAAATTTGTAAACACAATAATTCTACATAACAATGATTTCTGTAAGTTTGTCATTCAATTATCTGCTTGTTTTTCACAATGAAAGTCAAGGATTAATGTATATCGAATCAGCAAACAATATTTTTGATCCACTTTTTATTGAAAGATTAAGATTTCAAATTAGAAGAGGAAACATACAATTTAGACAAATCAAAGGGCAAATTGTTCATGGGATGTTTGAACAATACTATTTACTTCTGATTAAATCGAAATACACTCAAATTATTCTCATAATTGATAACAAACCAAATGATTTTGCTGATGAAGCTTTAAGTGCTTTTTCAGAGCGAATTGAAAGTAGGTGGGAAAATGAACTTCAACTTTTCTATTCACTTTATCAAGGAGACACTGATTTGTTTTTTAATGAATCTAAAAACGGGCAAAACATACAAGCGCTTGTAAATGAAATTTTTCATTTAAACTACCATTTCCCCCATCATCTGGGCATTCCTAAAACAAAATTGCAAGGAAATTATAAGAAAATATGGAACATTGCCCAAACTTTAGCAAAAGAATCTGGTTATATAGTAATGCGTGATCTTTGGTTTAAATCATTGAGTATTACGAAAATCGATAAAAATTTAATTGCAGACATTATCTATGAATTTCTCTCAAGAGGATATATCAAACCTATCCCTTTCGAGTAAAATTTTAGTTATTTTGTTAATGTTCGTTTTCCTGAAAAAATTATAATAATTTGGAAAATAGAAAAGGATGCAGATGAACTAAATTTAAAATTCGGTTCCGTTAATCTGCGCGTTTATTAAAAACAGGAGATGCTGGGGGTGCGCTTCGAACGCACGTATCCCTATGGAACCGGATCTTAAGTCCGGCGCCGTTAGTCGCGGTCTGACCCATCAGAAGTTCGTGAAAGGGATTTTCCAATCGCATTGACCAGGCTTGGCTACCCCAGCATATTTGATTAATTGAGTGGTTTATTGGGAGTATTTACTACGAGATATTGATGCCAATTATTTTTTTTTATTTAATAGGATTTACTCCGTCTTAATAAACTTATGAAAAAATAAAAATATTTCGAATATTTCCTAGCGAGCACCTATTGAATTTTCGGAATGGGTGGTGTGTGAACTTTTTAGAATTACAAATCATAAAAAACCTTATACTATAAAACAGATCTAAAAAATTAAAATTGGTATTCATTTTTAATAATGGGTATCTTTTTTAAAGAATGATACCTAAAATGATCTTGATGACTGGCAAATCAGCAATCGTAAATAAAAAGGGAATGGTCACAATTCCCGCAAAATTAAGAAAAAAACATGATCTCCGCGAAGGATCTGAAGTGGCTTTTGTAGAATTAGAAGGAGCTATTGTATTAATACCAATTTTAGATTTTGAATCATTACGACCTTTTCTTCCAACGCGAAAGCAAATGGAAAAAATTTATGATGAATCACGTGAAATAGAACTTAAATTAGAAATGGGTGAATAAATGGAACGAATTTGCTTAGATACTGGTGTCCTTAGTATCATCTTATCAGAAAATCCCACTGAGGAGATAAAAAGGTTACAGAAAAGTGTCCACACAAACAAAGTAGAATGCCATATTTTAAGTCCTATGTTAGTTGAGACCTACTGGCAAATTTGCAAGCTAAAAGGTATTGAGATTGCAAAAATTGCAATTACATCCTTTATTCGAAAATTTCCTCATGTGTTAGTTGAATTGGATGAAAATATCATTCTAAAGGCAGGAATGGTAAAGTGCCAACACAGGACTACGCTATCATATAATGATTGTATTAGTATTGCTTATTGCATAAATACAAAAATGCAATTTCATACAACAGAAAAAACCATTCAAAAGATCAAACACAACACCTTAGAGAAATTAAAAGTTGTCAAGTATAGTTTTTGAATTAAATCCTAGCTAAATCTTGGTAGAGTCTTGGAATCAGTTTTTTATATTTATTATTTTCAATATTTCCCAAAATATTTGCTGCAATTTTATTTAAAATCGCCCTATATGTTGCTACACTCTCATCACGTCGAAGTAGTAAAGCGACGACATAATTCTCAACTTCGACATATTTTTCTCCCAAACCAGAAAAGAATGATACTACTTTATTATTTTTTAATGTAAGTGAAGAAAATCCCGGGGTTAGAGAAGAATATCTGTGTGCAGAATAAATTTGAGTCAAAAGATTATTTGTTATTTTCAAATTCTCTGGAAAACTTGTTATTAAAACTGGGCCAATTTCATTATCCCACCTAAGAACTAATATGCCAACTGGAATGTAATATCACCTAATTAATATGAAAAATTGATTATATTTTACTTTAAATTCTTTATCTTAAAAAATTTTAGTATAGATTCTTAATTGTAAAGTGAATTCTTAAACCAGAAATAAGAAAATAGAAATTCGATTTAGATTATGAAAAATTAAAATTGAAAAAAGGAATGAAAAAGTAAATTTTGAAAGGAATAAATTAATTATTTTTACCCTTGATCGGATATTTAAGAGTTACTTTACCTGAATCGGCCATCTCAAAAAGATCTGCTTTGATGAACTGTTCTACATATTTTTTAGTTGTTACACTAGGCACACCCAACGAATTTTTAAGATCTTCAACGTTCATTTCACCGACATCATTTACTAAGAGAAAAGCTTTAAACATAGGGTCGTGTTCGAACAGAGTCATTAATCTTGTGAAGTTTTTAGCGATATCAAAATTATCCTTTTTGAATTTTATTAATTCTGCATAAAATTCATCGCTTTTTGCAATTTTATCTTCTATTTCAGAATAATCCTTTTGTAATTTGTTGTATTTTTCAACATGTGAATCTAATTTTTGTTTGACATCCTGCAATTGTTTTAGGGAGTTTTCCACTTTTTGTTTAGCTTCTTTGGACTCAATATCTTTATCCAATACTTGTGATTCTAATTTTCTTATCTTATCCAAAAATTCTGTTTGATTTTTTATTGTATCATCTTGGAGTTCCGCCTTTATTTTAACACGGGCTTCATCGGAGGACATGCTTTTTTCGCGTAATTCTTCTTGTATACCTGCAAGCTTTTTTTGATAATTATCTTCGATTTCCATGAATTCTTTTAGTCGTTCTTGAACTTTTTTAGCAAATTCCACTTCCATTTTATCAAAATTCTCTTGTTTATTGTTCAAATTCGTTTTTAATTCATGAAGGTCTTTATCTTTTAGCATTAACAGACCTTCTTGCTCGGCCATTTTTGCTTTTAATTCACCAACTTGTGTGATATAAGTTTCTAAATTTTTAGATAGTGGATTCATCTGTAATCTTAGATTTCTTAGTTCAGCTTCGTGTTCTGCAACAGTTCCATATGACATTTGGAGTTGGGAGTCTTTATCATTGATTTCAGCGCGCATTTCTCCTACCATTCTTTTTAATTCTTCGACATCTGCAGGTAAATCATACATATGATGCATACGATCATTTAATTCTTTGATAATTTTCTCTTGTTCTGTCATTTCGTTCTTTTGCTTTATAATTAACTGTTTAAGTCTATCGATTTGTGCTTGTTTCTGAGCTACAGCCAATTCTTCTTGTCCAATATTCGAGATAATATTCTCTAAGTTGGTATCTCCCATTTTTTTTCCTCTATGATTTGCTTTTTATGATTAATATTCAAAAAATGCTGAGCATTTTTCAAATTATAAAGAATTTTTATGATTATATTAATTATTTTAACTTAATAATTCATATTTTTTATATACTCAATTATATAAATGTAAAAATGTCCTAAAAAATCATCCTTGAAAATATAAAAAACATGGAGTTTTAATCTTACTTAACAATCAAATAAAAGGAATTATAAAAAATGAGTGCAAATCCTAAAAATATTGATGATGAAATAAATTGGGATGGAGTGGTTCACCAGATTTTCGATATGATCGGTACTGATACTGCTATAATCAATAAATATGGTATTGTTCTTGCTTCAAAAATCCCAAAATTAACTCCTGGTAGGCTTATCTCCCCTGTTTTATGGGAATTAATATTAAAAAGAGAAAAACTCGCTTCAGAATTGGAAACTCAAAATATAAACAATTTAGTTTTAGAATCAGATCTAGAAAATATTGTTTTTACTTTTGGAAAAAATGTTTATTTCATGAGCAAAATTCAAAAAACCATTGATTTAAACCATTATCTTCCCAGTATTAATAGGATCATTTTAACATTGGATAAATCATCTGAAAAGGGAATTAAAATTGAATTTTCTCATTTAAATCTACAAAAAGAATACGATAAAATAATAGAAGAAAGTGAAGTTGAAATGAATAAAAAAGATCGATTACCGATTTTTAAAAAATTAATTAGATATATGACAAAAAAATAGAAAATGCTAACTAACCTTTTTTCTCAAATTTTTTAGGTTTACTAACAATGTATTTATTATATATATTTTGCTACAATAAACAATTTTTGAGGAAACCATGAATGCTACGACAAGTCTTTATTACTCTTGATGAAGAATCCATTTATAAGCGTGAATTCGGTAAAGCTTTAGATATAGAGGCATTTGAGCAAGTTTATAAACACATCTCAAAGGAAGCTTCCAATAGGGCAACAGAAAATATTCAATACCACGATTATTTTAAATATAGAATCACTTATCTGTCAGTACCGGAAAAAAATATTATTTTTTTCTTTGTCTCTGATCTTTCAGATAAATTTAACAGCGTAAAGAAAGAACTCCAAAAGTGCCGTAGAGAATTTATCGATATGTTCGGTGAGATTCTTGATGAAAAATTGGATGCAGATACATTTGAAGTTTTTGATCCTACAATTGAATTAATCCATAAGAATTTGCGACCTAAAATCTCGTTGATTGGTTTTTCTGGTGTTGGAAAAACTACCATCACAAGACTAATTACCGCAGGGGACATACCTATGGAACACATCCCTACAATTACTGGTGACATTGGAACTATCAAAATTGGGAAACTACATTTCCATCTCTGGGATTTTGCGGGTCAAGAACAGTTCAGTTTTCTCTGGAATAATTTTATCAAAGGATCTGATGCAGTTCTTCTTATTACCGATTCAACCTTGGAAAATTGTGAGAAAAGTAAATATTTTATTGAATTAGTCAAAAAAGAAGCTCCTATGGCCCATACCGCTGTTATTGGTAATAAGCAAGATTTACCTGATGCGATGTCAATAATAGATATAGAGCGGCATCTAAATATGAAGTGTTATTCGATGATAGCCAAAGATCCTGGAAATAGGGATAAAATGATAACAATTCTCGGTGATATTTTAGAGATGTCAGGTGAGATTTCCCCTCTTCTTAAACCATTAATTGATCGTGATAAGAAGATGATTGAGGCGGAAAAAGCGCTAGAAAAAGGTGATTTTGAATTAGGAATGAAAATTTTCGAAGAACTTGCAGATCTGAGTCTTGATTTAGGTGATGATCGTGTGAGCCAGGATTTTCATGAAAAAGCTCAGAAAATTCGTAACATTTTAAAAAAAACTCAACCAGTGGTCTCACAACCACCTGTTCAAGCACCTCCTAGTCCACCTGTTCAAGC
>JAUWMK010000242.1 GCA_030613185.1 Promethearchaeum sp. | reverse complement strand
TATTCAATGGGGAAAAATTATTAAAGATTTTGTAGAATCTCCATTGCCTAAAGATATAAAGCAAAGAGATTTAGATATTCCTGATAAAATTCCTTTAAATCGTTCGATTTCTCTAATAGGTCCTAGGAGAAGTGGAAAAACATACAAAATGTATCTAATTATTCAAAAGCTTATAAAAAATGGAATTGATCTTAATCAATTATTATATATCAACTTCGAATCTATCGAACTTGTAGGTGTAAAATTAGATGACATGGAGAATTTTTTGTCTGTTTATTATAGTATTTACCCAGAAAATTTCCAAAGAGAGTTATGGATCTTTTTAGATGAGATTCAATCCCTTTCAGGGTGGGAAATATTTGTAAGAAGTTTAATTGATAAAGGATTTCATGTTTATCTTTCAGGTTCATCTTCAAAATTATTAAGTAAAGAAATTGCGACTCAAATGAGAGGCAGAAATTTAACTTATGAAATTTTTCCTTTAAATTTTCGAGAATATTTGAGTTTTCACTCGGTACAATTAGAATCTTTTTATTCCACGAAAAAAGAAGCACTTATTAAAAATTATATTGAAAAATATCTAAATTGGGGTGGATATCCTGAAATATCGTTGTATGAAGAAGCCAAAGAAAAAATTCTGAATGAAATTCTTAACGTTACTATTCAAAAAGATGTCATTGAGCGATTTCACATAAGAAATGAGAAAATTCTTCGTTTATTAGTGAAAGCTCTTGTAAACTCAAAGCAATTTTCGGTTAGAAAATTTTATAATTTCATTAAATCAACCGGGATAAGTGTAAGTAAAAATACACTATATTCCTATTTGAAACATCTAACAGATACAATGACTATTTATCTTCTTCATAAATATTCCAATTCTTATAAGGAAGAAGAAAGATCCATACCAAAAATATATTTTATTGATAATGGTATACTGAAAATATCAGGAATAGAAGATAAGGGAAGATTATTAGAGAATTGTGTTTTTGTTGAACTTCTCAGAAGATTCAAAAAAAAACAGATTCGATATTTCTTGGTAGGTGGAAAGGAAGTTGATTTTGTTATTCTCCAAGGGAAAAAAATCCAGCAACTTATTCAAGTTTCCTATAATATTGATAATTTCCAAACGAAAGAAAGGGAATTTAAGGCACTTAGTCAAGCTAGTAAAGTTTTAGAAAATGACAATCTTTTACTAATAACATGGGATAATGAAGGAGAAGAAGTGTTTGAAGGTAAAAAAATATTTATTGTTCCTTTATGGAAATGGTTATTGAAAATTGAAGATTTTAATAAATAAAAGGAATTAATTTCTTTGTACGCTTAATTTAGGCAAGATATTCATCACCAAATAATTTTTCTAATTATAAATTTCTTCATCTTTGAAAAATTTTCCCATCCTTATATTCCAAACCAATTGGTAATGCCATCTGCCCATTTTTTCCACATAGTCTGGAATTTTTCAAATTCAGATCTAACAAGTGAGTAATGACTAAATTTACCAACCTTAATTGCTTGAATTAAGTGATTTTTTTCCAAAATCCTTAGATGATGTGATACTGCTGGTTGAGTCTTCTGCATTATGGCCTCTAATTCACACACACATCGATCTTTTTCCTTTAGCATATCTAAAATTAAAAACCTTTCTTTATTACCAAAGGCTTCAAGATAATTAAATAGCGTTATTTTCTGTTCATCTTGATAAAATTCGCCTTTTAATTGTATCAAATCGTTATAAAATTTGACAGGATCTCCAAAAGTATCACAACTAGACAAAGTTTCTATAATTTTTTTTTTTCTATTATCTACTTTCATTACTAAATTAAAGAAATCCGCAACATAAAAAATTTCACAAAAAATTTTTATATGAATCAAAATTTTTAAATATGAATAAAAATAATTAAATATAACAAAGGTGTTGTTAATGGTAGAACAAAATACTGAACTGGAAAATATAGATATTGAGAATAAACCAAAGTTAGAGCAATCTGAGAAAAAAATTAGTTTTTTTGAGAAATTTCTTGCGCTTTGGGTACTCTTATGTATGGCTGCTGGAATATTATTATCAAAATATATTCCAAATATCGGAGAAACTATTAATTCATGGCAAATATCAGGGATTTCAATTCCCATTGGTATCTGTTTATTCCTTATGATGTATCCTGCCATGTTAAATTTGAAAGCTTCAGAATTAAAGAAACTGAAGGATAATCCAAAACCAATAATATTAACTCTCTTTTCAAATTGGATTGTGGCACCTATAGTAGGAGCTGTTTTAGCTCGTATATTTTTACAAGGATATGAGCAATTAGTTGTTGCTGTTATTCTACTAAGTTCTTCTCCTTGCACTGCAATGGTACTTGTTTGGGGGAGTATGGCTGAAGGAAATCAAGAGCAAAATGTGGTAAATACAAGCCTAAATACAATTACAATCATGGTTTTATATGCTCCAATCGTTTCATTATTAACAGGCATTCAAGATATTGATATAGATCGATTATTATTGTTTATTTCTGTATTGGTTTTCATTGGTGTGCCATTGATTTTAGGAATATTAAGTAAAAAATGGTTGATTTCAAAAAAAGGTGAGGTGTGGTTTAATGATAAATATCGCCCTGCAGTTGGCAAGATTTCCATTGTTGCATTACTCACGACTTTAATTGTTCTCTTTTCATTAAATGGAAACGTTATTCTACAGAATCCAGATCAATTATTATTAGTTTCTATACCTATTCTACTCGGTTTTGTGATTGTAGTAGGATTTAACTTATTAATTACTAAGATATTTAAAATGAGATATAAAGAGGGGATTATAACGGTAATTATTGGATCTTCAAGCCATTTCGAAATAGCAATTGCAACAGCTGTTGCTATGTATGGGGTAGGTTCAATTGCAGCGTTAGGAACAACAATGGGGTTATTTTGGGAGGTTCCTATTATGCTGGGTCTAGTATATTTGGGAAAATACTTGAGAAAAAGAGGTTTTTGGGAATCGAAATCAGAACCAGAATCAAAATAAGTTAAACAAAATTAAGAAAAAAAGAAAAAAGAGCGATATAAATTGGCAGTCGTATATATGCGTAAGTTGGAAGAAGATCCAACTATTTATGATGTAAATTTTACTAAACTCACAAAAGGAATAAATTTACAAGTGCAAGATTGGATTTTGGAAAGAATTCAATCACAAGAGAAAGTAATGGATGTTGGTTGTGGCCCTGGTCAATTATCAAGAAAGATGGCTCAGAAAGGAGCTTTTGTTATTGGAATTGACAAAAATCCTAAAATGATCCGTGTGGCAAATAAAAATATCTCACCTGAAATAAGAAATACCCTATCCTTTCTTAAGGGGTCATTAATAGATGATTTCACAATACAAGAACCACTTGATGCAATTGTTAGTACGTTCATGCTTTCAGAACTTCGACCTTTAGAACAACAGATTTTTTTACGAGAGGCTTGGAAAATACTAAAACCAGATGGAAGACTTTATTTGGCTGCAGAATTTGTGCCATCAGGTATTTCAAAGGTAAAATTTTTCTTAGAACGCTGGTTTTATAAGAAAAAAACTGGAAAAAAAAGTGGAAAAACACTTCCCCTCAAATGGTTTTTAAAATATCTTGGTCCTATTGGCTATAAAATAATTAATGAAGAAAGTTGGAAGCAAGGTTCAATTAGAGTATTGGAAATAGTTAAGGAAGAATCAAAGAAAAATCTAGATCCGGGATATTACACTCCTCCTAAAAAATCTTATTTTGGAATAGGTGCATTATTTCGCTCACTGCGATGTATTTTAACTGGTCAAGTGGACCCTGTTCCTATCGAACCCGGAATATATCAATCTGGAAACCCGAATTTAAAATCTCCAATATTATTAACATCAAATTATGATTATACTTATATCCGCTTTATGAAAAAAATTCAATCAATTGATGCTTGGGTGTTATGTGTCGATAGTAATGGAATTAATGTATGGTGTGGTGCGCGAGGAGATAATTTTGGTAATAAGCAATTAATTGAAGCAGTTAAAGCAACAGATATTGAAGAAAAAACTGAACACCGAAAAGCAATTCTCCCACAATTATCTGCAGGGGGTGTTGCGATACCCAAACTTATAATTGATGAACCTAAATTCCCTCTTAAACTTTATTACGGCCCGATTTGGGCAAAAGATTTACCTGAATATCTAGAAAAGAAGTATAAAGTAAAACCAAAATATATGAAAAAAATCGAATTTTCTCTTCATCATAGAATACAAGCCGGAATCACCCATTTAACATTCTCTTATAGAAAAGTCTTCCTAATACCAACATTAATTTTATGTTTAGGCTTGATTATCTTTCAAATGTTTGATAAAATGTGGTTTTTAGGAGAATTTTGGTTATATATTGCAGTTACAAATTTAATAATGAGTATAACTTTCCCGATTTTCAAATTTACTCGGAAATTTATAGTGAAAGGAGCATTAATTGGAGCGTTAAATGTAATAGTTTTGAGTGGTATAACATATTTACTCCATAGTTCAATATCTTTTATGCTTCTTAATGGAGTACTTTATTTCTGGTTGGCTTTTTTTTCAACAATGTCCTTTAGTGGCTATACATTTAGCACAAGTCCAAGGGAAATCGGAATTGAATATCCGATGTTCAATAAAATTCATCTAACATTATTGATCTTAAGTATTATTTTATCATCTATTGGTCTTTATTTTTTATTTAAATCTTGATTGAAAAGGAATGATGCACATGGAATTTACAAATATTATTAATGAAAACATAGATATGAATGTAAAGATATACATCAATGAAAATATATGTATTTCGTGCGGTATATGTGAAGAAGTCTGCCCGTTTGGATTGCCTGAAAGAAATTCTAAAAATAAATATGAAATTACTCGGCCTGATTTATGTACTGAATGTTCTGCTTGTTCAAGGAATTGCCCGGTTGAAGCAATATTTCTGAAGGAAGTAAAAGGTTGTGGTTGTTTATGGGATGTTAAAAGAAGAAATAAATCTAAATTAGATGGAAATGGCGATTGTGGAGATAGTTGCTGTGGTTAATCTCCAATAATTTTAACCAGAACTCTTTTCCTTCTTTTTCCGTCAAATTCACCATAAAAAATCTGTTCCCAAGGGCCAAAATCTAATTTACCATTGGTTATAGCTACAACTACTTCACGTCCCATAATTTGACGTTTCATATGGGCATCTGCATTATCTTCACCAACATTATGATGGTAAAATGAAACTGGTTCGTGAGGGGCTAATTTTTCAAGCCAAACCTCGTAATCATGATGTAAACCAGATTCGTCATCGTTTATAAAAACAGAAGAAGTAATGTGCATTGCGTTTACGAGAACAAATCCTTCTTTGATTCCACTTTCTTTAAGGCATTGCACTATTTGAGGTGTTATATTGATGAACGCTCTTCTAGTTGGAGCGTTAAACCATAATTCTTTGCGAAAGGACTTCATTTTAGTATGGAATATTAATGATTTATCAAATAAAAAATAAGAATCAATCTTATGATTTGATAATTTATATGAAATTAATCGAAAAATTGTGTTGAAATTATTTTGCCTATAACAATTTTACTTTGGATTTTATTATTTATTGTATCCTATGCTTTGATTTACTATTCTGCTGATAAATTTATTGATTATCTAAAAGATTTGAGCATTTTATTGAAGGTTTCTCCGTTTTTAATCGGTCTTTTGATTTTAGGAATAGATCCTGAAGAGAGTATCGCATCAATTGTTGCAGCAATTAATGGTTTACCAGAGATTGCAATTGGAAATGTTATAGGAAATTCAATAATTTCAATTGCATTCTGTTTCAGCCTACCAGCTTTATTTTCAAACATCAAATTTGAAAAAATCCCATTATTCTACCCTTTATTGATTATTATAAGCGCATTAATGATTTTGATTAGCGCATTACTACCTTTTTACAATATGTTATTTGTTGGTGTGGTTAGTTTACTCATATTTGGAATATATTTGACAAAGAATCTGATTAAATATAAAAAATCAAAAACGGTTGACATTATTCTTGATAATGATGATGATAATGATAAAGAAGAGGGTGAAGGTGAAAATGAAGGGAAATCTAAAAGAACTAAGAAAAAGGCAGTTCTGATCTTTAAAATAATTGTTTTCTTTTTATTGATTCTATTAGGGGGAGAAGGTTTAATTTTTGCTACAGAATACATTCTATCGGAAACGGGTATTGATGAATCCTTTTTTGGTTTTATTATAATTGCTTTTGTAACCAATGTAGAAGAAATAACTCTATTATTTAAATCTATTAAAAAAAATCAAACTAGCATAGGTATTGGAGGTATGATTGGAAAGATAATTTGGAATATGGGATTTACACTAGGTATAAGTGCTCTTATCATAATGGAAATTCCCATTACTTTAGCAATAATCTGCAATACTGTTCTGCTCTTAATCCTAGGGGTATATTTTGCTTATATTATAAATAAAAGGATAATAAATAGGAAAGATGGTTTTATTCTTTCATTGGGATTCATTCTTTTTCTTATACTAAACATAATTTTAGGTTTTTCATAAAAAAAAGAATCGCCTAACTTAATACTTTGTTTTTACTTCTTTTGTAATAAAACAAGTTTCCTTAATTAATACTCCCGAAATTTGTGAGATTTTATCCTCAATTAATGGATCCAAATGTTCTAAAGATTGTAATTCCACTTTGATTAATAATCCACAATCACCACTTAATCGATAAATATCTGTAATTTCTTTAATTTTAATTAAATTTTGGGTAATTTCTTTTATTTTATTCAAGTCTGGTTGGATTTTGATAGTTGCTTTAGTAGGGTTGTCCATCTTTTTTTCATCTAAAATAATTGTAAACTTTTTTATTATTTTTTCTTCTATTAATCTATTAACTCTACGCCGAACTGTTGCCTCTGTCTTTCCGATATCATCAGCAATTTTACGGTATGAAGTGCGCGCATCTTCTTTCAAAATATTTAAAATATTTCTGTCAATCAAATCAATATGTGGTTTATTATTAACCCTTAAACCTAAATTATTTTTTTCCATAAATTTATCACTTATAAGTGAGATAAAACGATTGAAAATATAAATTTTGTCGAAATGTTTAAAAAAAAAGATCGTTTTCATCAATGTTATTTTAAAAAGAAAGAAAATCTTTTAAAAAAATGGGCGATATTTGAAAAAAAAAGAAGAAAAAAAGAAGAAAAAAA